>JBAQGR010000084.1:0-1838 GCA_049287895.1 Desulfatitalea sp. | reverse complement strand
AGAGCAGTTCGGTAAGAAGGTGGTCGGCTCCTCCAAACAAACGGACCTGGCCAAGCTCACGCGCTTTTTGCGATCCCACCCCAAATACGAACTGCTCCTGCGCCACCTGCGCGAACTTCCCGACCACCTGCTGCTGCCGGGTGACCGAAGCAAACTGCTGCCCCCGGTCAACGGCGCCGACAAAGCCGCCTTGGGCCGCCATTTCCGCAAGCAGTACTTCCAGGCCTTCCGCTACCAAAATTCGAGCAAATATATGAACACCATCGCCCGGCAACTCAGCGGCCGGGTGAGCACCTTCCAGGCCATGGGCCGCTACACCACCTGGTATATTCCTGCGATCATCGGCGCATACAATGTGGCGCAGGCTTCCCCGGAGAAACGCATGCGCACCACCTTCGAAGAGGGATTCGGCATTGTGGGAGGCGCTATTGGGACCTGGGCGGGGGGCACATTTGTGGCAAGTGGTGTTTTGGGGATAGCAGCACTTTGTGGTTTGTGCATTGGCCCTTTAGGTATCTTTGTAGTGGTATTCATATGCGGTGCTGCTGGAGGAATTGGCCTCAGCGAACTATCCAAACGGTTCGGTGGAACAATTTACGATATAGGCAGCGGTGATGATCTAAGAATCTTAAACTCTATTCACCAGATCTTAGAGACTTACTGATGAGCGCCTCAACAGAAATTTTTCTGGAGTTTTTCATTTTAAGCGCGGGCTTCTGGCTTATATTCGGGCTATTTTCAATCCTGCACATAAAAGGCTTTATTGTTAGACGCTATGAAATTGAAACGCAACTCAGCAAGACAATTTATTTTTCTCACTATATGCCATTCATTAAGCAGCTGCCGAGCTTTTTTAGATCAGGCTTTTACGTTGTTCACCTACTAAACTTCGTTTGGTTTTGGAGAATTGTAAAATTTATCAAAGAAAAAAGGCCCAATGTAGGCTATTTTGATGATATTCGCGGCCCTGAAGAAGTCACTCGGCATTTTTCAAAAAAAGAAATACAAAAAGCAAAAATAATGGCATTCCTTGTCATTATACTTGTTATTCATGTTGCAGCTTTTTACATTTTCAAGTTCATCTGGCCGGAGCATTTTCAATAAGGAGATAGACGCCTCAAACCACACTGCAGGAGAATGTAACATTGAAAACACCGCTCAACACCACCGCTGAGTCAACAACCAAGATGCGCTTTGAGAACGTCCGAAACACAATGGTTTGTGCCACCGTCGCAGTGGCTAACTTGGCAATCACAAAGTACCGTGAATTGTCAATCATAGGGCCGCAGTAAGCTTCTTGGGTTGGCCTATCGGTCATATTGGTATCGGTCTTTCTATTGATGTGGAACGTCCTTCATGGGTCCAAAAACCTCCGAAAGAACGCCAATATTCGAAGGTTCTTGGTGGTAGACATGCCGAGGTTCACAATCTACCTTCTCTTTGCTGTATCGGTCTGGAGTACGGCGGCGAAGCTACAAACAAACCAATCCAAGTCAGCTACCCAACAGCCTCCGACCATCCGGCGCGGCTTTCCCGTTTCGATAAGCACTGGTGGCAGGGTGAGCGGCAGTTTTTCGCAAGCTACCTGGACCAATTGGACCCCGCCACCCGGGAGCTGTACCAGCAGGTGGGGCCGGAGGAGACTTTCGTGATGGCCCTGATGGCCGAATCGCTGCAACAGGCCGGGGCCGTGATGCCCGCCCAGAAAAATTCGGGCACGCAACGCGCTCTCACGATCGCCGGCTACGGCATCGGCGGATTATCGGGTTATGCCGCTTCCGGCGGCACGGCCGTGGCCCAAATCGACGCCCTGGCCCGGGAGCTTTATACCGAAGCCA
>JBAQGR010000083.1:0-1618 GCA_049287895.1 Desulfatitalea sp. | reverse complement strand
GCGAACTCGCCGGCGGCGATGGCCTGGGCGGTATAGGCCAGATGGTAGTTGCCGGCCGGCAGATAGTCGCTGTAGAAGCGCACGCTGCCGTGGCGCAGCTCCTGGTGGTAGAAGCTCCAGCGTGAGTAGCCGTAATCGCGCCAATCGGAGAAGTGAAACCACCACGAACCGCCGGCGGCCGTGTAATCGGCCTTTTCGGCATCCACGGTGGAGGCCGTCGCCAAGTCGCGGTTGACCGGCTCCAGACCGCCGGGTACCGCGTCGTCCACCACTACGAAATTACGGGCGGCCGGCAGCGAGAGAAAGAGGTCCACCCGCACCAGTTCGCCGCGGCGGATCTCCATGGGCGTGGTCAGCAACACCCATTTTCCATCGCGCTGGACGCTGTACTCCCGGAGGACATCGATCCCGGCGTTGATAGCCTCGGCGGCGGCCTCCAGGGGCGCGTAACTGAGCCGGGCGGTGTAGTACAATCGCCCGACGCCGTCACGCTGGAGGGTGAGCCGGGCTTTTTGGCCGGGGTCGGCCGCGGTGATGGGTCGGCTGAAGGTGACCGCCTCGGCGCGCCGGTCCTGGAAAGTGGTTTGCCCGAAGGGCCGATCGTCGAGCAGCGCCTGGACCGTCAGATCGGGAGGCTCCTTTTCGTAGGCCGCGCCGTAGTCGCTCAGGGCGTTCAGGCAGAAGAGGTTCTCCTGGGTGTTGGCCCAGTGGCCGCGTCCGCCCCGGGCCAGAGTGATGGTGCGCGCCAGGCGCATGGGCAGATCGCCGACCTGTTGTGCATTGCGTGGGTTAGCGCCGTAGGCGGTCAGGGCTGACAAGATGGCGGCCTGGGTGCGTGTGTTGCTGGAGAGCAGGCGGCTGAAACCGCTGTCGAGCTGTTCGCTGAAGACGATATGGCCGCTGCTCTGGTCGCTATGGGCCATCAGGCGCTTGAAGGCGTCGGCGGCCAAGGTGTCGGCCCCTTTGGTCTGCAGGGCCGCCTGTAGATAATGGGCCAGGCCGAAGAGGCTCATTTGCTTCATATGGCCGCGGTAGCGTTCCAGATCGGCGGCGGCGGTGCGTCCATGATCGGCCAGGGCCGCCAAAGCCACGGCGCGCACGGACGCGGCCATGCCCTTGGAGTAAAAGTCGGGTACGGCCTCTTTCTTCAAAAGGGTCTCCAGGTAGGCGAGCAGTGGTTGTTCCACTGCTTCAGGAACGGCGTAGCCGTCGCGCCGCAGCCAGGTAAAGGCCAGGGCGGTATATGCGGAAAGATAGGGGCAGACATAGCCATCCTCGGGCCGGTAGTAGCTCATGCCGCCGTTGGGCGCCTGGAATTCGGCTGCTTCGGCCAGGGTCTTGGCAGGCAGGGCCGCGGCCTCTTCCCAGGTCAGCGTTTTGGGCAGATAGGCGCGCAGCTTCTGAAAATGGGCGGCCATCACCGCCCGGCTGAGGCGTTGCTCCCAGCAGCCATAAGGATAGGCCTGCATGTAGGCAAACGCGCCGTCGATATTGCCGATGACCGTGGGCGCCACCACCACGCTGACCGCGCCCGTGTCGGTATGGATCTGTTGGGGGAACTGGATGTTCTCGGTGGCCGCGGCATCGGTGAAGCTGCCGTGGTGGGCGGCCGTATCCA
>JBAQGR010000082.1:0-4064 GCA_049287895.1 Desulfatitalea sp. | reverse complement strand
CTGGGCGAAATCCCGGACCGCCTCGGCCCCCGCATGCAGGCGGTCGGACAAGCTGTGGGCTTCGGCCTGAGCTTCGCCGAGGCGCTGCAAAATGCCCTGCGCGCGGCGAACCCGGGGTGCAGCGGATTGGGACGCGCCGCGACCTCCGAACCCGCATTGACGGCAACGCTTATGCCTTTGCTGGCAACGCCGAGCAGCCAACGCCTTTTCATGGTGTACGACGCTCTGCGGCAAGGCGCCTCACCGGAAGCCGTCGCCGAGAACGCCCGCATCGCTCCATGGTTCATCGACCAAATCGCCCAGCTGACAACCCTGGACCAAATGCTGCGCGATCATCGGGGCAACATGCCCGAGGATGATCTGTTGCGCCGCGCCAAGCGCAGTGGCTTGACCGATGGTTACCTGGCCCAACTCCTCGGCCTGCCCGAACCGACAGTGGCCGAACGCCGAAAAGCGATCGGCCTGTTGCCGGGTTGGGTGCAATTGCCGGCTGCTGACGGCACGGCCCACACCATCGGCTTTTCTTCATTTGCCGCCGATGAAGGCCTCGACACGAAGAAAAAGGGGCACACCGTACTGCTCCTGGGCAGCGGCCCCTACACCATCGGGCAGGCCAGCGAATGCGACTACGGCCTCTATCATGCCGCCCGGACGGCGCGCGAGCTGGGCTACGACCCCATCGTGCTGAACGGCAACCTGACCAGCATCACCACGGGCCCGGCCATGCCCGGACGGATCTATTGCGATGCCTTGAGCATCGAACGGCTCCAGGCCATTATCGCCAAGGAAAAGCCTATGGGCATCATCGCCCAGTTCGGCGGTGCCCCTGCCCTGGCCCTGATCCGCGATTCGGCACAACTGGGTGCGCCGCTGCTGGGTACCAACCCGTCCGCCCTTAGGACCATAGCCAATAGAGCGACCGTGTGGCAACGCATCCGCACACTGGGCATCCCCCAGCCGGCCGCGGCTTTGGCCGAGAGCGTCGAAGAGGTGCAGCGCAGAGCGTTGGAGATCGGATTTCCGCTTCTCGTTCAGCCGGCCGCCGGCGTCGGCCCCGCGCAACGGATCCTTGATGCGGCCATGCTCCACGACGATCTGGCCTCCAGGCAAGTGAGTTCGCAACACCCCCTTTTCGTCGAGCACTTTTTGGAATATGCCATCGAAGCCCAAGCCGAAGTCATTTGCGACGGCCGCACCGCCCTGGTGACCGCGGTGATGGAGCATATCGAACTGGCCGGCGTGCATGCCGGTGACTCCGCATGGGTACTGCCGCCTTACAGTATTGCGCCGCGCCACGTGGAAACCATCTGCGAGCATGCCCGCAAAGTAGCCCTCCATCTCGATATCAAAGGATCGCTTAACCTGAGATTTGCTATCTATCGTGACACGGTCTATTTGCTGGACGCATCCAGCGCCGTATGCCGCAATCTGGCCCTTGTCACCAAAACCACCTCCGTGGCCGCAGCCGAACTGACCACCCGTATCCTTCTGGGAAAGCGGCTGGAGGTCAAGCCGGCGCCCGTTCGAAACCTGCCCTATTTCGCCGTGCGCGCCGCTGTTTTTCCTTTCAATGTCTTCGCCGAGGTCGATCCGCTGCTGGGCACGCGCATGCGCAGCACCGGAGAAGCGCTGGCTCTGGACGATTCGTTCGGCATGGCCTATTTCAAGGCTTTAGAGGCCACAGAGACGCCATTGCCGACCCAGGGCACTGTGTTAATCACGGTCACGGACGAAGACAAGCCCAGCATCCTTGAAGCCGCGCGGATCTTTCAGGAACTGGGGTTCGACTTGATGGCGACGCGCGGCACCCAGAGTGCACTGGCCGATCACGGCATCCAGGCTCAATTGGTACGCAAGCTGGGATTCGGCCGCCCCAACCTGGTGGATGAGATGAAAAACGGCCGCGTTCAAATGGTCATCAATACGCCGACGGGCGACCAGGGCCACAAAGATGGCAGCTACATCCGCAAAGCAGCCATCCGCTGTCATATCGCCAACATTACCACACCGGCCAGCGCCATTGCCGCAGCCAAGGGAATCGCCGCCCGCCGCAGTGGCAGCACCCGCGTGCAGTCGTTGCAGGCTTACACCGCCGGCAGCGCCTACCGCTGACTCAGCTTGGCCGACGTGGATTGGCAGTTAACGGGGAACCCTGGGAGGACCGAAAGAAGAGATTTGATCTCCGTTTGCGCCCCCGAAGTAAAAACAAGTGGAATTGTATTCAGACAGGAATAGTGAAACGGCCGGGGCTTTTTGGCCCCGGCCGTTTTTCTTGGCGAGGTAAGTTTTTGAGTTACCTGCGCCGGTTGTTTGTTAGCTGTTTATCGCGACGTTCCGGCAACCACCACAACGATGTCTGCTGCTGAGTTACCGGCGGCATCATAGGCTGTCACGGTGATTGTGTTTGTGTTTCGACTCAGGCAGATATCGGTGATCTTCCATTGTGTCGTTCCCGAGGCCACCCCGCTGCTGCCGCGGTCGCTCACCCAAACCACCCGATCCACCCGGACGTTGTCCGAGGCCGTACCGCTGAGCGTAATTTTGGGACTCCTGGTGGTTACGGAAGCGCTGGCCGGATTAGTGATGGTGACGCATGGGGCTGTCGTATCGGACGGCGTCTGCAAAATGTTCTGGACGGACACCTGACAACGATCCACGCTCTGCAACCCGCTCATATCGGTGACCGTCAACTGGAAGATCAAGGTCGCGCCGGCCGATTCCACCTGGGGCGCAGTAAACACCGGACGGATGGCGCCGGTATCGGACAGAGTCACCGCCGGTCCCTCGATCTGTTTCCACAGATAGGCGGCGATGCCGTCATCCGGGTCCATGGAAGCCGATCCGTTCAACGTTGTCTGGGCTCCTTCGTTAACCTGCAGATCGACGCCGGCATCTGCGACGGGCTGTCCATTTTCCCATTCAATGGTGACCATGCAGGTGTCACTATCCTGGAGCCCGCCGCCATCGGTCACGGTCAGCTCGAAGACAATCGAAGCGCCTTGCACGCCCACCGCCGGTGCCGTAAACGTGGGCCGCGCCGCCGCTATATTGGAGAGTGTTACAGCCGGGCCCTGGAGTTGGACCCAGCGGTAGGAGGCAATGCCGTTGTCCGCATCCAAAGAGCCGGAAGCATCGATCGTCACCAGATCCCCGGTGGATACCGTTTGGTCGGCGCCGGCCAGGGCCGTGGGGGCCACATTGACCCAGGTCACGTTGACGATGCAGGTATCGACCGCAGCCACACCGCTATGGTCAGTAACGGTCAGCTCAAAGACCAGGGCCGTGCCGGCCACCGTTACATCAGGCGCCGTGAAGGTGGCTTCGGGTTCGGTGGGATTGCTCAACACCACCGATGTCCCCTGGATCTGTCGCCACTGGAAGGAGGCGATGCCGTCATCGCTATCCATAGAGTTCAGGCCGTTCAAGATCACCTGCTGGGCCTCATCCACGCTCTGGTCAGGACCCGCATCGGCCGTGGGGGGTTGATTGGCAAGCTGGAATTGAGCGCTGATCGTATGGTTGGCATTTACTGCGCTGAAGGTATAGCTCGCTACCGCGCCCACCGAGGTGCCGTCCACCAGCACGCTGGTGATCGAATAGCCGGTGTTGGCCGTGATCGTATAGCCACGGCTGTTGCCGTAGGTCACGCTGCTGGCGCCCACCGGAGAAATGCTGCCGTTGGCACCCGCGGAGGCGGTAATCGTATAGGTATTGGCCGTAAAGGTGGCACTGATCGTATGGTTGGCATTTACTGCGCTGAAGGTGTAGCTCGATACCGCGCCCACCGAGGTGCCGTCCACCAGCACGCTGGTGATCGAATAGCCGGTGTTGGCCGTGATCGTATAGGCACGGCTGCCGCCAGAGGTCACGCTGCTGGCGCCCGCAGGAGAAATGCTGCCGTTGGCACCCGCGGAAGCGGTAATCGTATAGGTATTGGCCGTAAAGGTGGCGCTGATCGTATGGTTGGCATTTACTGCGCTGAAGGTATAGCTCGCTACCGCGCCCACCGAGGTGCCGTCCACCAGCACGCTGGTGATCGAATAGCCGGTGTTGGCCGTGATCGT
>JBAQGR010000081.1:0-1694 GCA_049287895.1 Desulfatitalea sp. | reverse complement strand
CTACCAGGAGGTGTACGACCCGGCGATCTACCGCGAAGTGCACCTGGCCGGCCCGAAAACCGACTACCGTTTTCGCCTGGATGCGCCCGAGCGGGGCGCGCGCGCCGGGTTCCGGGCGGTAAACATCGGCGCGCTCCTCGGCCTGGGCGAGAAGCGCCGGGAAGTATTTTTCACGGGTCTGCACGCCCGCTATCTGGACGACCGTTACCTGGAGACCGAGATCGGCGTCTCCTTGCCGCGCTTCAATCCGGCCGAAGGAGAGTTCCAGCCCCGCCACCCGGCCGGCGACCGCGAGTTCGTGCAATTTCTGCTGGCCTTGCGCCTCTTCCTGCCGCGTGCCGGGATCACCGTCTCCACCCGGGAGTGCGCCGTTTTCCGGGACCGTTTGATGCACCTGGGGGCCACGCGCTTTTCGGCTGGTTCGTGCACCGGCGTGGGCGGTTACGCGCAACCGGATCAACGCAAAACGCCGCAGTTCGAAATCTCCGACACCCGCGACGTGGATCAGGTGGTGCGGGCCATCGTGGCCCAAGGCTATCAACCGGTTTACAAGGATTGGGATCTGATCGCATGAAAGTCGGTATCGCGGGCGCGGGGGGCATCGGTTCCAACGTGGCGGCCTATTTGGCCCGCAGCGGCGTGCGCCGCTTCAAGCTCGTGGATGGCGACCGGGTGGAGGAAAGCAACCTCAACCGGCAGTTTTACTTCCACGATCAGATCGGCCGCTTCAAGGTCGATATGCTGGCCGAGAATCTCCAGCGTATCGCGCCCGACACCGAGATCGAAAGGCTGGTGGCCTGGCTCGACGCCGCCGCCATGGTCAAAGTCTTCGACGACTGCGACGTGGTGGTCGAAGGATTCGACGGCCAGGCGGAGAAGAAAATGCTGCTCGAAGCCCTGGCGCCCGGCGGCCGGACCATCGTGTCGGCCTCGGGCGTGGCCGGTTGTCAAATAGGCGCCATCGAAGTACGCCGCATAGGGTCGTGCACCATTGTCGGCGATTTCAGCACCGACGCGGCCCAGGCACGCTGCTACGCGCCCAAGGTGGCCATAGTGGCCGCAATGATGGCCCACGTGGTTTTGGAAAAAGGAGGTTACTATGACGCACGCGCAACCTGAAAAGCCCGGCCTGCCCGCGGGCATATACGGCATCACGGCCGAAAAGTTCTCCCTGGGACGAAGCAATGTGGCCGTGGCCGAGGCCATGATCGCCGGCGGGGTGAAGATTATCCAATACCGCGAAAAACGGCCACACACGAGCCATCGCCGGATGCTGGACGAGTGCCGCCTGATCCGGGCCCTGACCCGGCTGGCCGGCGTGCTCTTCATCGTCAACGATTATGCGGACATCGCCCTGCTGGCCGACGCCGACGGGGTCCATGTGGGCCAGGACGACCTGCCGGTGCCGGACCTGCGCCGCCTGATGGGGCCGCACAAGCTGATCGGGCTCTCCACCCACACGCCCGATCAGGCGCGCCAGGCCCAGGCCCTGGGCGCCGACTACATCGGCGTAGGGCCGCTCTTTGCCACTCAGACCAAGGAGGATGTGAGCGACCCGGTGGGCTTTGCTTACCTGGAGTACGTCGTAAAGCACATCCCCCTGCCCTTCGCGGCCATCGGCGGCATCAAGGAGCACAACCTCGCCGAAGTGGTCCGCCGGGGCGCAAAGACCGTCTGTCTGGTCACCGAGATCG
>JBAQGR010000080.1:0-8936 GCA_049287895.1 Desulfatitalea sp. | reverse complement strand
CGCTATCCGGCAGAAACAGATCCAGCAGCACGACATCGAAGGGCCCCTCCGCCAACGCCTCCAGGCCCCTGGCCAAACTTTCCTCGGCATGCACGCGGCAGGACGGGTCCTGGATAGCGGCCAAGGCGCTTTGGATACGCTCGGCTTCCGCGGCACACGCCGCCACCAATAAAATTTGCAAACGCTTGTCGCCCACTGTTGGCATCATGCTATCCGTCCCGGGAATAAGGGTCTTATTCATTTATTTTTATCGGCCATTGCAGGCGAGACTTGAATCTGTTGCCCTGGAAATCGCTCAAGGATTGGAAATCGGAGGATTGCGAGGATCGGTGGGAAAAGGTCTTTGCGGGAAGACGGCGCCGGCCGTCTTCCCGACCGCTGTGGCTACATCCGTGATTCCGGAAAAATCAGGCCATAACCGCTTTCGCCGTGCAGGGATTGATCCAACCCCTGCTGCTCGCCTTCCTTGTCGATGCGGAAGCCCAGACACTTGTCCACCACCACACAGATCACCCAGGTGCCGACCGCGGCCAGGAGGATGGTGGCACCGATACCTTTGAGTTGCACAAAAAACTGCTGCCAGGCGTTCCAGCCGGCCACCTTGGCCGCGGCCGCCTGCATCCAGCTGTCGCGCACAAAGAAGCTGAGTAGTAAAACCCCCAGCCCACTACCCACGCCGTGGATGCCGAAGCAATCCAGGCTGTCGTCGTAGCCCAGCTTCATCTTGATCTGCAAGGCGTAGTAACAGGCGATGGCCGAGACCGCCCCCAGGCTCAGGGCGCCCCCAGGTTGCACCACACCGGCGGCCGGCGTGATGACCACCAGGCCGGCTAAAATTCCAGAGACAAAGCCCAGCGAGGTGACTTTACGGAAGACCAGGGCCTCGATCGTCATCCAAGTCAGGGCGCCGCTGGCTGCCGAGATCTGGGTCATGGTCAAAGCGCGCGCCGTGTCCAGACCGCTTTGCACGGTGGAGCCGGCGTTGAACCCGAACCAGCCGGCCCACAGGATGCCGGCGCCCATCAGGGTCATGACCAGGTTGTTGGGATTCATGGTGGTCCGGGGGAAACCCATGCGCGGTTTCAGGAAGAGGGCCACCACCAGGGCGCTCACCCCGGCCGACACGTGGATCACCAGGCCGCCGGCCAGATCGATGACACCGGCCGCGCCGCTGTTGAAGAGCCATCCATCGCTGGCCCAGACCCAATGGCACAGGGGGCAGTAGACGAGTAGAAACCACAGGACAATAAAAAGAGTATAGCCCTTGAAGTAAACCCTTTCGGCCAGGGCGCCGCTGATCAGGGCCGGCGTGATGATAGCGAATTTACCTTGAAACATGGCCAGCACATACTCGGGCACGCCGTTGACGATACTCTCATCGATGCCGCGCAGTAGAAAGTAGTCGCTGTTCCAGCCGACCCAGCCGCCCAGGATGTTTTTGCCGAAGGCCAGCGCATAGCCGCACACCGCCCACAGCACCCCGATGATCGATATGGCCACAAAACTGTGCATCATGGTGCCCAATACATTTTTGGTGCGTACCAGGCCGCCGTAGAACATGGCCAACCCCGGCACCATGAGCAGCACCAGGGCCGTGGAGGTGAGCATCCAGGCCGTAGTGCCCGTGTCCACCGGCGGATGGTCCGCGGCCAGCGCCATGCCGGCGCCGGAGATCCAGGTTCCAAACAAAAATATAGATGTGGCCAAATGCCTCGCCTTCATCGACACCTCCTTTGATTGCCCCCTGCCTTAGGGATGGATGGATCAAATCTGGCGATACAATGCATCGGCCGTGCCGGCCGCATCCATATCTCAACCATCAGGAATTGTTCCGATTATAGTCGTAGGCCGCGGGGCGCTACCCGCCGGAAGCGACAAATTTGTTGGAACAATGGCTTTCTGCCGACATTTTTGTCGGTTTGTTTTCGGAATTGTTTTCCTATCCGAAGAATGCCTTGACTTTCGACTTTACCCTTTCAACTCCGGCAAAGCCTTTTTAGGCAAGGGTCGGTGGGACGGCCGATGGCCGTTGTGTCCCGCCGACGTGGCGTTCGATGGTCTCCAGCAGCACGCCGGGCTGAATGGGTTTGGAGACATAATCATCCATGCCGGCCTCCAGACACTTTTCGCGGTCGCCGATCATGGCGTTGGCCGTCATGGCGATGATGGGCACCGCATGGTTGCGAACGGCGGAGCCCGGATCGCGGATAGCCCGGGTGGTCTCATAACCATCCATTTCCGGCATCTGAGCATCCATCAACACCAAGTCGTAAGAGACGTCGGCAAGGGCTTGCATGGCTTCTTTGCCGTTGGCCACCACATCGGCGCGGAAACCAAAGCGCGTCAGCAGGTGCATGGCCAGTTTCTGGTTGATGGGATTGTCTTCGGCCAGCAAAATACGCGCGCTGCGCCGCTTGGCTTCGGAGAATGAATAGATAGTCACCAGTTGGGTGGCTTGGGGATGACTGATCTCCGCTTGAGTGCGATTGAGCACCATCACGATGCAGTCGAACAGTTGCGAGCGCCGCACCGGCTTGGTCAGGTAGGCCGCAAAACCGATCTGCTTCATCTCGGCCGCATCGCCGCGCAAGCCTTGGGAGGTGAGTATGATCATCAAGGTCTCCTTGAGCCGCGGGTCGGCCTTGATGCGCCGGCCCAGCTCCGCACCGTCCACCTCGGGCATGAGCATGTCGGTAATGACCAGGTCATAGGGCGCGCCGGCCTTGGCCACGGCATTCATCAGCGATAACGCCGTCTCGGCGCTGGAGGCCATGTCGCAACCGCAACCCCAATGCTTCAAATAACCGCCGAGGATCGAGAGGTTGGTTTTGTTGTCGTCCACGACCAAAATGCGTTTACTCCGCACTGTGTTGGACAGATCGAGGGGCTGAACATGGACGTTGAGTTGCTTTTCGAAAGGCAGGGTAAACCAAAAGGTCGATCCCTCGCCCGGCTTGCTGCGCACGCCGATGCGGCCGCCCATCAGCGCAGTCAGCTGTTTGACGATGGCCAGCCCCAGACCGGTGCCGCCGTACTTGCGGGTGGTCGAGACATCCACCTGCTCGAAGGATTTGAACAAGCGTGTCTGGTCGGCCTTGGCGATGCCGATGCCGGTGTCGGTCATGCCAAAACGGATCTTGACCGCTTGTTCGCTCTCCTTTTCCAGCGACACCCGAAAGACGACTTCACCTTTTTTGGTGAATTTGATGGCGTTGGTTGCCAAATTCATGAAAACCTGGCGCAGCCGCCCGGGGTCGCCCTTGAGCAGGGACGGCACTTCATGATCGATCTGACAGGCGAACTCCAACCCCTTGGCGTGGGCCTGCATGGCCGGCAGCGAGACCATCTCCGCGACGCTTTTGCGCAGATCAAAATCGATCGTTTCGATATCCAGCTTGCCGGCTTCGATCTTGGAAAAGTCCAGGATGTCGTTGATCACCGACAACAGGCTGTCGGCGCTGCGCTTGCCGGTTTCCGCAAAATCGGCCTGCTCCGCGTTCAACTGGGTGTCGAGCAGCAGATTGTACATGCCGATGACCCCGTTCATGGGCGTGCGGATCTCGTGGCTCATGTTGGCCAGAAAGTCGCTTTTGGCCCGGGTGGCCTCCTCGGCCCGCGCCTTGGCCCGGTCCAGCTCCTGCTCGGCCCGCTTGCGCTCGGTGATGTCGCGGGCCACGCCGCGGAACCCGGCCGGTTTACCAAGGCCGTCGATGATGAGCGAGACGGAGCACTCCATGTAGCGCCGACCGCCGTCTTTGCGGATAATTTCATACTGAAGCGATCGATTCGACTTTCCGGTGCGGAACACCCGATTGTAGGTCCGGTACACTTTTTGGGCGACTTTGGGCGCCATGTAGTCGCGATAGCTCATGGCCCGCAGCGCATCCTCCTCGTATCCAAGCATCCTGGCCATGGCGTCGTTGAAAAAGGTCAGCCGGCCCTTCAGGTCGATTTCGAAGTAGCCGTCATCGATACTCGCCAGAATATTGCGGTACTTTTCTTCACTCGCCCGCAACGCCCGCTCAGCCAGTTTCTTTTCGGTCACGTCCCGGGAGATGCCGTTGAAGCCGCTGGGCGCTCCGCGCTCATCGCGCATTAATGAAATCGCCAGCTCGGTGTAGACGATGGAACCATCGACATACAGGATTTCGTTGTCCACCATCCGGCCGCGAACCCCAGTCCGGTAAACATTGTTGAAGGCCGCAAACAATTTCTCGGCATGCTCCGGAGGCGTCAACAGCTTGTAATTGACGCCGATAATCTCTTCCCGGGAACGGCCGAAATGGCGGCAGGCCGCATCGTTCACATAGGTGTAGTTTCCTTTCAGAGTTAGCTCGAAGTAGGCGTCCTCCAGCCCTTCGATGATGGCGCGGTATTTCGCTACACCCTGGCGCAATCGCTGCGCTTCGCGGTCTCTTCCCACAGCGACGAGAATGGCCCCCATGAGTCCCTGGGCGTCGATAGCGGCCAGGGACAAATAGCCCTGAGCCCCGCGGTGGACCAGCTCTTTTTGAAGGGTGTGACTATCTACATCGGCCAACACAAGAATTGGGGCGTGGGTGGCGGCCTGGATTGGGTCGAGGGTCGCGATGCCTTGGCTATCGGGCAGCGAAAGGTTCAGCAGGAGGGCATCGGACGCCCCGGCCGCAAGGGCTGCCAGGGCCTGGGCCAGGCTGGCGGCGACCTGCAGGTCACAACCGGGGTCAGAGGCATCGCCGAGCCAACGACCTATGCGCGCCGCATCCTCGGGAACATCCGTCACCAATAGAATCCTCAACCGCGGGTCGTCAGCATTTGGAATCATGACTCGCCTCCTCAATAGAACACCGGTGTGAGCTATCAAGGCCATTATCGGCGATCAGCGGCGTAACTTGAATCGGGTCTAAGGGTGCGGGAGTGCCGTCGAATGCTCCAGCGTAGCAATAGAAAGGGTCGCCCTCACTCCGGCTCTATCCCCAGCAATAGCGAGGGCTGGCGCCACCCATGAACCAGTTGACAAACCCTCGACCACCGACCTAATATTCGGCGCTGCCAGTCCGCATGCTTAGGGCAGCGCCGGGCGCACCCATGGGAGGAGGGGTCCAATGGCCCGCAACACCTTATTGAGAATGCTCGCATCATTGCTGATCGTGCTGGCTTTTAGCGGCTGCGGCGGCAAAGACGAAACCGAGGCCGTCCGCAAGCTGATCGACAAGGGCGCCAAGCTGGCCGAGGAGCACCAGGTCGGCGATCTGATGGAACTGACCGTTCAGGATTTCACGGCCCAGCCCGGCCATCACAACGCCGCCGATGTCCGGGCCATCCTTTTCGGCGCCTTCCATCACTACGGCAACTTCTCCATTCGCTACCCGCGTCCGACGGTTACGCTGGCGTCCGATACGGCCAACGGCTCGGCCGTCCTCTATTTTATGATCGTCAGCCGGGATCGATCTATTCCAGGGCTCAAGGAGCTCTACGACGATCCCCAGCGCTGGCTGGAACTGGCCAGTGAAAAGGCCGATCTCTATCAACTCAAACTCGACCTCATCAAAGACGAAAGCCGCTGGCAGGTGCGCCAGGCCACGCTGGAAGGCTTCAAGGGGTGGGGTTTCAACCGGGAGTAGATCCCATTTCACACGCAGACCCCATCGACAAGCCCAGCTACCTTCGCCTACAGACGGGCGTCTTTGCCCTGGTCTCGGCCGCATTTGTGAACATCTACATCACCCAGCCCGTGCTGCCCGTGCTGCAACGAGAGTTTGCCGTCGATATGGTTGCGGTGGTGCTGATCGGCGGATTGCTGTTGATCATTCCCATTATGGCCGGTATCGCTGAACGCAAAGGAGCTACAGGATGAGAGGCATCCCCCGCACGGTGTGGGCCCTGGGTTTCGTGAGCATGTTCATGGACATCTCCTCGGAGATGATCCACAGCCTGCTGCCTGTTTTTCTGGTCACGGTGCTCCACGCGGGCACATTGTCGGTGGGCCTGATCGAAGGGGCCTCCGAAGCGGTCGCGCTGATGGCCAAGACCTTTTCCGGGGCACTGAGCGACTGGCTGGGACGGCGCAAAACGCTGCTTTTCATCGGCTATGCCATCGGTACTGCCACCAAGCCGCTCTTTGCCTTGGCCGCGGGCGTGCCGCTGGTGTTTGCGGCCCGTTTTGTGGACCGCATCGGCAAAGGCGTCCGCGGAGCGCCGCGGGATGCCTTGGTCGCCGATGCCACCCCGGCCCATCTGCGCGGGGCCGCCTTCGGGTTGCGCCAGTCGCTGGATACGGTCGGCGCCTTTGTCGGCCCGCTGCTGGCCATGCTTTGCATGTGGGCCACGGCCGGCGATTTCCGCAAGGTGTTCTGGATCGCCGTCTTCCCAGGAATGATGGCGCTGGCCATGATCCTCTTCGGGGTCCGGGAACCATCCACCCGTGGTGCGGGGTCCGCACGGCGGCAGATCCGTATGGACGCGCTCAGGGAGCTGGGAAGGCCTTTCTGGAGGGTCGTCCTTTTGGGAACTATTTTCACTATGGCCCGTTTCAGCGAAGCATTCCTGCTGCTGCGCGCCCAAGACGTTGGGATGGCGGCAGGCATGATCCCCTTGGTCCTGGTGGTCATGAATGTGGCCTATTCCCTGACCGCGTATCCCATGGGCAAACTCTCCGACCGGGTGGGGCGCACGGGACTGTTGAGCGCCGGATTGGCGCTGCTGATCGCCGCCGACGTTGTGCTGGCCCTTGGCGGCCAAACCTGGCATGTCCTGGGCGGGGCTGTTTTGTGGGGGGTGCATATGGGGCTGACCCAGGGATTGCTTGCGGCCATGGTGGCCGACACGGCCGTGGCCGACCTCCGAGGGACCGCTTTCGGTATCTTCGGGCTTAGCTGCGGCGTCGCCGTGCTGGGGGGCAATTTAATCGCCGGTTTTCTATGGAGCATCCATGGCCCACGGCTGGTCTTCACCGTCGGCGGCCTCTTGGCAGGGGCTACACTCCTCGGCTATCTGCTGCTTCAAAATGAATCACGCCTGAAAAAGAGAAGGAAGTAATATGAACGAATCCAAAAGCTACCAAAAGTCGATCGCGGCGCATTACCAACGCAGCCGTTTAAGCGCCGAAATCCTCGACGCCGTGGAGAAGGCCGGCAAGCAAATTGCTTCGTATCAGGATGCGACGACTTTCGACCAGTTCCATATACGCGGACTGGAGGCCACCCGCGAACTGGCAGTCCTGGCCGGCGTGAGTGCAGGCCACAGGGTCCTGGATCTGGGCTGTGGCATCGGCGGGGCGAGCCGGCTGCTGGCCGCCGAGTTCGGGTGCCACGTGACCGGGGTCGACATAATGGACGAATTCGTCGAAACCGCCACCTTGCTGACCCGCAAGTCGGGCCTGCACGCGCAGGTCACCTTTCAAAAATGCAATATCACGGAACTGCCCTTTGACGACGACCCGTTCGATGGGGTGTGGTCCCAGCACACGCTGATGAATATCGAAGATAAGCACGGGCTGTTTGGCCGAATCCTACGGCTCCTCAAGCCCGGTGGTGTATTCGCCTTTAACGAGATCATGGCCGGGACCCATCAGCCGGTTCACTACCCGGTCCAGTGGGCCAGCGATCCCTCCATCAACTTTTTACTCCCTGAAGATCGATTTCGACTGCTGCTCGACGAAGCCGGATTCGAAATACGGCGCTGGCAAGATGTAACCGTTCTTTGCCGCGATTGGTTCCAGCAAGTCGTGACCAAAATGGCGCGCCGCAGCGGCGACGGGCCGGCGCCATTGGGCTTGAACCTGGTGATCGGCCCGACAGCCGCCGAAAAAGCACGCAACACCCTGCGCAATCTGGAAGAAGATCGTATCCGCGTGGTGTACGGCGTGGCGTGCAAAAGGCCAAGCGATGATTAAAAACGTTAATGCTTCAAAAATGAAGCAAAGTCTGAAGATCTATTTTGCCGGGGCGATCCGGGGCGGGCGCGGCGATGCCGCGCTGTATCACGAGATGATTCAATTCCTAAGCGCTTTCGGGACGGTGTTGACCGAACACGTGGGGGACACGGAACTTACCGAAGCAGGCGATGATGGACCGAATGACCGGGCCATTCATGACCGGGATATGGCCTGGCTGCGTGCGTGTGATTTGATAGTGGCCGAGGTGACCCTGCCCTCCCTGGGAGTGGGGTATGAATTGGGCTGGGCATGCGCCCTGGGCAAACCGGTTTTATCCTTGTACCGGCCGCAAACAGGCAAACGGCTTTCGGCCATGATTGCCGGCAGTGCCGCCATCGTCACGGCCGAGTATGCGACGATCTCTCAGGCAAAGGAGATCATTCGGAAGTTTATCGTGAATTCTTCTTTGCGCCTTGACCTGGGTGCGGAGTGACGGCGGACATGTACGGAGCCAACCCATGACCACTCCCTTGGAACTGCTCGCGCCGGCCGGAGACGCGAAGATCGGCATCGCGGCCATCGATCACGGCGCCGACGCCGTATATATCGGTGCGCCCCGCTTCAGCGCCCGCGCCGCCGCTGGAAACCCCTTGGCGGACATTGCCGCGTTGATCCGCTATGCCCACCCCTTCGCGGCCAAGGTGTACGTGGCCCTCAATACCATTCTCACCGATAAAGAACTCCCGGAAGCCCTGGCACTGATCCGCCAAGTCTACGAGGCAGGCGCCGATGGCCTGATCATTCAGGATGTGGGACTGCTGGAATGCGATCTGCCGCCGATCCCGCTCATCGCCAGCACCCAGATGCACAATGCCACCCCTGAAAAAGTAAAGTTTCTCGAAGTGGTGGGGTTTCAGCGCGTGATCCTGGCGCGGGAGCTCTCGCTCACGGAAATCCGCGCCATCCGCGACCAGACAACGGTCGCGCTGGAATGCTTCGCCCACGGTGCACTGTGCGTCTCCTCCAGCGGCCAATGCTACATGAGCCAGGCCATGGCCCAAAGAAGCGGAAACCGCGGGGT
>JBAQGR010000079.1:0-2064 GCA_049287895.1 Desulfatitalea sp. | reverse complement strand
GCGGACCTGCTGGACCATCCGCCGGAGTTTGCGGCCATGGAGAACCTGATCGCCGTAAGCGACATGAAGCGCTTGCGGGCCCTCTCCACCACCCATTTCGGCATGGCCACGCCCTTTGTGGCGCGCGACCGCGAACAAGCCATGACCGATCTCATGAACGATCTGGAGCGCTACTCGGATGCCATCGAAGAGGGAATCGCCGCTTTGCTGCGCGAACGCCTAGCACGCCAACCGCGACCCGTGGCGGCCGACGACACCCTGGTGTGGCTGGACAGCCTGATGGTGCTGGGCACCGAGGCAGAGACGACGAGCAGTGCTCGCTTTCTTAAGCTCCACCGGCCGGCTGGATACCAGGCGGGCATGACCCTGGTGCTGATCGGCGAGGATGGGCGGCGCTTGCCGGTTATCACCGTGGGCGGAGGGGAGAAGGATAGTAATACTTCCCAGCTCGCGCTGTTCATCGACGGCCCGGAACCCCTCTGCGACGGCGGCTACCATCTCTATGCGCGCACGCAGAGCACACTTCACCGGAACCCTCCGCTGCGAGCCGACGCCCATGGGCTGGCCAATGAAACGCTGGAGGTTCGCCTGGACGGGCAGGGAGGCATCGAGGGGATCTACCTGGAAGGGGTGCGTCAGGCCGAGGCCGGCAGCCTGATGCCGTACGTCACCCACGGCGAGCAGACCTTGCGCGCCCAGCCGGCATCGCGTCAAGCAGCACTTTCCGCTGACGGCCGTTCGGCCTCGCTACACATCACCGGCCCGCTGGCCGGGCCCGCTGGCCAGACCCTTTCCGCCGGATGGATGGACTACCGGCTCACCCTGCTGGCCGATCGGCCTTATTTACTACTGCATGGCCGCATCCTCTATCCCGCCACCGAACCCTCGGGTGTGCTCAAGGCCGGCATGGCGGGACTGACGCGGCGGGCGGACCTGGGGTGGCAAGAGGTGGCGCCGGCCGAAATCCGCTTTGCGGCCCGCGCGACCCCGGCGGAACCGGTCCGCGTCTTCAAACGCAACTACCTGGGCGTGGAGAGCGAGTACAGCCTCGACTATTTTGAATTCGATCCCCGCAACCGCGACCTGGACAACGTCAACAATCACATCACGGCAGCTTACGTCGGTTTGGCTGCCGGCGACCGCGGCATGGCCGTGGCCATGGATACCAGCATCCAATCCAATTTCGCCTTTGCGCCCTTGAAAATGATCTATGACGATGCCAGCGATACGTTTCAGGTGCGCGCCAACCCCTTCGGCACCTACCACGGCCGGCAGTATCGCACGCCCACCTGGGGCAACGGACACGGCTACGAAGTAACCCTGCGCACCGGCGAGCAGTTCGCCAGCGCCGGGCCGACTTACAACGGCGTAGCCCAGGAGTTCAGTCTGCTGCTCGCCTTCTTCCAGGGCGAACAGATGCCTGCCTCGCTCCAACAGGAACTGCTCGGCTTCAGCCATCCGCCCTGGGTGGTCTCCCTCTCCGCGCCGGCCCTTCGGCGGCCCACGGCCGAAACGCTCAGGGCATCGCGTTCTACGGAAATCGATTTCGCCTTCGATGCCGGCGACCGGCCGCCGCGACCCGATGTGCCCCTGGGGTTGCAGCTCAGGGTGCTGTGGGCCAATCTGCCCGGCCTGCTGGCCCATCCGCGTCTGTAGACATCGAAGTACTTCTCCAATGAATCCCGAATAGCGCCAGGCATGGCCCCGGGCGCTACAGCGCCAGCTTGCGAAACCCGCGGCAAACCGGGTAGGCGGCGCAGCGAAAACGCACATGGTCGGTGCTGCGCATATAGACATGCATCTTGCCGCCGCACAGCGGGCACTGGGGGCGTTGCGGGAGGATGGGGCGCGAGCGCTCGGTGATGAATTGCCGGTTGCACAGCAGGCAGAGATAGCGCTGCTTGCCGTTGCGGACATGCCCATAGCCATAGATGGCATCGGCGTGGCAGCGCGGGCATTGAATATTGGCGATCATCGGCCGTAGGCCCTCCATTCATTTTCTGAGAGCCTAGGCCGTGTTTGTTAGCATGGCATTAGTCGAAAACGAGATTTTGATTTGCTTGC
>JBAQGR010000078.1:0-24023 GCA_049287895.1 Desulfatitalea sp. | reverse complement strand
CACCGCGCCGGTGATGATACCGGCGGTCAGGAACAGAAAACCGAACATGACCAGTTGGTGGGTCAGTTCGTCCAGGATGTTAGACGGCGGAATACGAAGGTTCCCGGTGGATTTGGAACGCTTTTCTTCTCTGGATTTGACAAGGTACAGAATACTGACGGCAAAAGCCACGGCAAAAGCAGCATAGCCTAGAAAGCAGGTAATCACATGGGCAATGAGCCAATTGCTTTTTAAAGCGGGGATCAGCGGTTGGATGGACTTGTCGGGCGACAGGGATGCATAGGCCAGCGCCAGGCAAGCCAGGGGTGCAGCCATGGCGCCGATGGTTTTATTCTTATACCTTTGTTCGACTGTCAGGAAGATAAGGGCGATGGTCCATGCAAAAAAAACCAGCGATTCGTACATATTGGAAAAAGGCGCATGGCCGTATTCGCTGCCGAGCCGGTAGGATTCGACCCAACGCAGCACGATGCCGGCGGTATTGCCCGCCCAGGCGATCACGGCTACCGTAGTGGCCGCCTTGGACGCGGCCTCCTTACGAAAAATCCATGCAAACAGGTACAGTACACCTGACAGCCCATATATAAAGGTCACAATGGAGAGGATCAACGAGTTGTAGGTCATGCTCCTGAATCCTTGTTTGGTGGTATGCTGCTAACGGTTCAACGGTCCGTCTTTCCGGCGCTACCGGTCATCATTACCCCGGCCAATCGATCGGCCATACGCTGCAACTGCATCTGCAAGCCCATCTGGTTTTTGTTGCTTTTCCCGGAAACCATGACAGCGCAGCCCTGTTGCTGGGCCACCACCTCAACCACCACCTGCTGATGGGACATGAAAAAAGCCACGGTGCATCCGACCAGCATGAGGATGAACCCCACATAAACCACCCCCACCCCTGGATCGTAGACCACTTGCAGGCCGGTGTAAAATCGCTCCGGCTGGGGGGGCGCTTTGGGGGGGTTAACGGAAATGGTTACCGTTCCGCCGCGCATTGCATCGAATTTGGGAAATTTCAGCGGCAAGGTGACTATTTGGGGCGTTGCCTGAGGATCCGTCAAGGTACCGATCAGCGCCGGCCCCAAGGCCATGCTCTGGAACATGGCCTCCTGCTCATAACGTTCCAGTACTAGTTGGCCCATGCCTTCGGGTATCTGCAGCGGCTGGCCGATCCGCGCGGAGAGGGTGTAGATGATGCCGGAAGCTGTGCTGCGAAAGGCGAGTTCGATCTCTGCGGGCATTTGCGCACCCCAGTTGGCCGGCGGGGCGTCATCGTCCAGTCGACCGTAGCTGGATTGATAAATACCGATCCCTTTATAATGGAGCGGGGCGTTGACCACGATCTCCTGCCGCAACACCTCCCGGTCCTCTTCGACAATCGTCAGTTGCGAGCGGAACTCCTTGGGCCGCTGGCCGCCTTCATAAAAAGTCACACTAAAGTCATCGCAGCGGATAGCAAAGGGCAGTTTGATCGATTGATCGGATCGGTTCAACTGGATGGTATCGGCTTTATCCCCTTCGGGGATGGCCACAAACCCCTCAAAGCCGAATTTTGAACCGATCAGACCGCCGACCAGAAGCACCACGATGCTCAGATGGACACCATAGACCCCCAAACGGGTCCAGCGCCCCCGTTCGGCCGTCACGACAAACCCGCGTTCGGTCGATTCCAAACGGCAAAACCGAAAGCGCTTGGCCATAAATCGCTGAAAGGGCTCCTTGAGCTGACCGGCCGCGGCCTGCACCTGAAAATCCAGACGGTTTTTACGTTGGCGATACTGGGCCAGATCGAACTTCGGCTGGCGCACGAAGATAACCCGCCAACTTCCGCTCAGCCGATCGATGGAACAGACAATGATGTTGACCACCAGCAGCAACATCAGCCCCACAAACCACCACGATCGATACATATCCACGAGGTCGAGCAATACCAGCAGTCGATAGCCAGGCACGCCATATAAACGAACGTACTCTTGGGCAGCAAAGTTCTGAGGAATGACGGTACCGAACACCGACAGGGCCGCCATACAAAAGAGCAATACCACCGTCAGCTTCAAGGACGATAAGAATCGCCACAGGCTGTGGGCATATCCGGGTGTGATCGTTGTGGGATTGTCCATAGAATATTTATCCGGGCCTTGGAACTGAAACCATCAACGCGCCAAATGATCGTAGTGTCCATATCAGATCAAGGATGGGGAGGCAATGACAACCGAACCCGAGAGGAGCTTTTGACGCCAATCCAGTTCGATCGGCATCCGCCCGCCAAACCGTAATGGCGACAGGATAGACTTCAGCACTATTTCGCTGGACCTTGCGGGGAGATGATGATCTCGGCAACCTTACGATTGTCCAGATATTGTTTGGCCAAAGTGTTGATTTCAGCAACGCCGATGGCGGCATAGTCGGCCTCGATGCTGCGCGCCCAGGCCAATTGCTCCGGATGGCGGGTCGATCCCACCAGGACGCTGTTGATCCAATAGGCGTTGGATTGGCGCAGATCTTTGATCTGGGCCAGGGTGGGGTCCAGAGCCCTGCGCAACTCATCCTCACTGATGCCTTGTGAGATAATTTCATCGACAATCGTTTTGGTTTCCGTGACGATCGCATCGGCTTGCCTGGGATCGACAAGGAAAACCGCCTGCAACAGTCCATAGTCCTGGTAGGCCCGAAAGGCATGGTGATAGGCATAGGGGGAATAGGCCGCGCCCAGTTTTTCGCGTATGCGCACCCGCAATCTTTCCGAGAACAACTCGGATAGAACATTTAAACGGCGTGTGCGCCCGATGTCCCAGAAGTCGGTGGTGGGATAACTTACAGCCACCATTGCTTTGTCGATTTTGGTTTCAGCCGTCAGGCGCAAAGAGTTCCCCGCCGGGAATTTCGGCGCGGGTCGCGAAACGTCTGCCACAAGCGATCCCCTTTGGGGCAATGATCCCAGGTAGCGCGCTGTCAACGCCACTACTTGGTCCGGATCGAAGTCACCTACAACGGCAAGCTCCAACGGCGCCTGGGTCAATTGGGATCCGAACCACGCTTTGATCTCTTCCAGCGTGAGCTGCCGTATCCGCGACCACTCCGGCCAGCCGAAGCGACTGTCTCCGCCGGCCAAAAAGCGTGAACCGGCCAACTGCATCTTCCCTTCCACGCTGTGGCTCAGGGATTGGTATTTTTGATCCAGACGCCTGAAGGCCGTTTCCAGTGCTTCGGAACGATAGCCGGGATCCTGGATGCAGGCATGGAGCAATTGGAAAAGCAATGGCAATTCCGCTGTCGCGGCCTGCCCGTTGATCGCGAACAGATTTTCGGTGATGTCGAGAGAGACTTTTGCCAACCGACCCGCAAGCGCATTTTCCAACGCAACCCGGTCCATGGCGCCGAAACCCGCTTCATTGGCCGCTTCCGCCGTCACTAACGCCAGCCCCGGTCGGTCGGCGGGTTCCGATGAACGGCCGCCACCGAAGGTGAGATGGGCTAAAACTTCATTCTCCTTGAATGCTGTTCTTTTCAATACCATACGGAGGCCGTTGGCGAAGGTAACCTGTTCGATGCCTAAATCCTCCATGCGGGTACGGCTGGCCACCGCGCCACTGGATGAGGGTTCAGGCAAGTAGGGGAACCGGGCCGCGGCCGGCTCCACCGGTGGCAGTACTGGCAGCTGATGGCTTTGCTGATAGACGGCCGATATCTTTTCGGCCGGGTCCTGTCCGTGCGATGCCAAATCGGCATTGCCGGTCACAAACACCAGACGATGGGGCGCCGACCAAGTATCGGCAAATGCCCGTTGAACCTGTTCCAGGGAAGCGTCCTCGATCATGGGGCCCAAGAGCGCCATGCGTTGCCGTGGCAACTGAAATACCTGCCATTCACCCAGCGCACTCAGTATGTTCGCAGCAAGATCCTTGCTTTCCTGAGTGTTCTCCTCGTTGACCGCTTGCTGTAAATCGGCGCGAAAACTGCTTTTGGCCATGGTCAGTTCCGATGTCGAAAACCCGAAGAGAAATGCTTTGCGAAGCGTTTGCTCGATCAGCGTCAGGGCCCTTTCCCAATTTTCCGGTTTGCAATCCGCGGATATTTCGGCATAGCGGATCTGTTCAAGGTAGTACCCCGAAGAGATGCTCGCCGATGTCAGAACGCTGTTTTGCTCCTGTAGCAAGGCATCCAGGCGTCGATGAACGATCCGGTCGGCCAGCGCCTTGTGCAAGTCCATGCGCTGATTGGCCGCGTTATCAGCGGGCATCGGCCTCACTTCGGCGGTTTCTATGTGAACCGAGGTTGCCCCACTCTCCCGTTCATGATGGTAAAAGCTCTTCAGCCCCTGATGGGTGAAGGACCCGAATTCCTGCAGAGACCTGGCTTCGGCGCGTGGCGTAAGCTTCGCGAATTGATCTTCGACTAATTGGAGCGCCGTCGTCGCCTTGAAGTCACCGACCAGAACCAAAATCATGCGCTCCGGTCGGTACCACGCATCGTAGAAACGGCGCGCTATGTCGGTGTTGAACGCGGCGAAACTCTCTTCTTTCCCGATCGGCAAACGACGCGCCACCAAGGTGCCGGGCACTTGAAAATCGATGGTGGCCTCGAGCGTTCGATAATCGGCTGAATCGCGTGAGCGCTTTTCGGCCAAAACAACCTTCTTCTCTTTTTCAACCTGTTCCGGAAGCAGCAGCGCGCCCTGGGCATAATCGTTCAGGACCAGGAGCCCCTCGGCTATGCTCTGGGCGTCGCCCTTCGGCAACAGGATATCGTAGACTGTCTGCGCAAAACCGGTATGGGCGTTTGCATCCGGACCGAATTGCATTCCGATTCGCTGAAAGTACTTGACCATCTCACCGGGTGGGAAGTGGGTGGACCCATCGAACTGCATATGCTCCAGAAAATGAGCGAGTCCCTCTTCGCCTGGCAACTCCGCCAGGGAGCCGCACTGGATATAAAGGTGCATGCTGACCCGGTCGCGGGGTGTCCGGTTCTCCTTGAGGATATAGCGCACGCCATTGGGCAGGCGTCCGAAGACGGCTTCCGGATCCGGTGGCAGATCGCTGGTTTCATGAGCCCATTGTTGCCTTTCCAATAGAGCCTTGGGCAGACGTGCCGTCAAAGGCCCCCATGGGGCACAAGCGTTAAAAAGCAAAAGAACCCCAAGGACCCCAATTAGCTTCAGGCGAATGTTTTGCCGATCGTTCATCAACTAAACCTCTTCAGCGACCTTCGAACGCATACCGGACAGCGCGAAAAACTTTCAGCGCATCCCGCAACATCACGGGAGCGCTGAAAGCTCTCGAACAATAAAACGCTACGTATGTGCTACCGCCGATCAATGGCGCTTCGCGTCTGCAAAGATTTCATTGCACCATCCAGCGGCAGCGCCGCTGTGCTTTTTTATGCTTTTACATAAACGCCGCGGCTGACGGTTTTGATCTGGCCCTTTTTGCTGAGCTTATAGAGTGCATTGCTCAGTTGTCGGGATTCGAGATTGGTCTTTGCCTTCAAATCGGCGATATTGGCACCGGCGCGGCTCTTGCCGATAACATCGAGCACGTTCTCCAGCACGGTGTTCTTACTGGCTTCGGAAGAAGCAGCTTTTTTACCAGCAGCTTTTTTCTTGGGAGCCGCTTTCTTCGCGGGTTTGGCAGCGGCCTTTTTCTTGGCTGGAGCGGATTTGCCGCCGGCCTGGCCCTTCAGCTTCGCCACGGCATCTTGCAGGGCCGCCAATTTTTTTTCGATGGACTTGATTTGGGTCTGCGCTTTCTTCATATTACTACCTCCTTAATGTTTTAATTTCGTTACAAAAACGTCCATTAGTTCCAGCCCTAATATAGGCCTGAAAGATTGTCAACAACTTCTTTAAAAATAAGTAGCATTTTCTTGTACAGCCTGTGATCCGATATTGGCAAATCTTCGCTTCTCCGCGACAGTTCTACATTTGGAAGGACAAAAGCAAAAAGCACTTTTCGTGCCGATCGGTTCGATATTTGGTCAAAACCTGAATCTTTATGCATTTCGGGACCTAAGGGACCGTTGCGGGAGACTTCCCTGCTCTCCTTTCGCTTCTCGATTCCAAATTTGAGGGGGGCGCCCTCGGCCGGGAGTTTACTTTTGCTGCCCGGCATAGTGCAAAAATGGGTCTTAACTACCACTTAACAGACTGTATTTACACTGTTATTTATTTTACTAAAGTTTTCTTTTCCCGGGACCACTCTTATTCAGAGAGAAGTGCAGAAGGGCTTGGGCGAATCAGGCCGGCCGGAAAAATACGGGTAGCCGGACCTATGCAATGGATGGACATAGCGACAACGCTTGACAAAAAAACGCAAACGACTTAGGTCTGGCGCTGGTTGCGAACGATCGCACTACTTTTTCGAAAAGAATGTGGGAGAGGTTCCCTTATGGCGTTGCCGTCAGAATTCAAATCCTTCCCAAATGACTCCGCGACTGGCGCTCACCCGCCCAGCGGGCGCATCGCCTACCACCAGGTGCTGAACCCGGCGCAGTATGAAGCCGTGACCTTCGGACAAGGACCGCTGCTGGTGATCGCCGGCGCCGGCAGCGGCAAAACACGTACTCTGACCTACCGCGTGGCCCGGTTGGTGGAAGAGGGTGTCGCGCCACGGGCCATTCTTTTGCTCTCGTTTACACGCAAAGCATCCCAGGAGATGCTCCGACGCGCATCCCTTTTGCTGGATCAACGCTGCCAGGAGGTGTCCGGTGGCACGTTTCATTCGTTTGCCAATAGTGTCTTGCGCCGCTTTGCGGCCAAGATCGGATTCGATCAGGGGTTCTCGATCATTGACCGGGCCGATTCCGAAGATCTCATCAATCTGATCCGCAAAGAGTTCGGTTCCGGTGATGACGGCCGCCACCTGCCACGCAAATCGACTCTGGCCTCCCTTTTCAGCCGCGCTGTAAACAAAAGTGTCCCGTTGGAAGGTATCATTTATGAAGAGTATCCCCACTTCGGCACCCAACGCGAATTGATCGAGCAGATATGGCAGCTTTACGGGCAGCGCAAACGCGAACACCATTTTCTCGACTACGATGATTTGCTGGTCTGCCTTCACCGCCTGCTCGCCACGCATGAAGATGTCCGCGAGCGTCTGTCCCTTAACTATGAATACATAATGGTCGATGAATACCAGGATACCAATCGGATTCAGGCGGAGATCGTTTCGCTGCTGGCCGGTGCGCGGAAAAATGTTATGGTGGTCGGCGATGACGCCCAAAGCATTTACGCTTTCCGGGGCGCCAATTACAAAAACATCATCGGATTTCCGGATCGATTCCCGGGCACGCGTATCATCAAATTGGAGGAAAATTACCGCAGTCTGCAACCCATACTGGATTTGACGAACGCCTTGATCGCGCCGGCCGCTGAAAAGTACTCTAAATGCCTGTTCACCCAGCGCGGCGGCGGAAACCTGCCGACGCTGATAGCCGCGGCCGGCGAGAATGCCCAATCGCGCTATATCGTCCGGGAAATTGCCCGACTGAGAAGCCAGGGCCTGCCCCTGCATCGCATCGCCGTGCTGTTCCGCGCCAGTTTTCATTCATTCGACTTGGAATTGGAGCTCAGCCGGGCATCGCTTCCATTCATTAAAGTCGGTGGGTTTAAGTTCAGCGAATCGGCGCACATCAAGGATGTGATCGCCCATCTAAAAATTCTCGCCGCGCCGCGCGACCGCCTCAGCTGGTACCGCGTGCTGCTGTTGGTGGAAAAAATCGGCCCCCAAAGCGCTCAGCGGATCTATGAGGCAGTGATGGCGGAAGACGCCGGGGCGATGGGCCTGCTGACCGCCAAGTTGAAGTCGAAAAAGAATCCGGCTCTGGATCGGCTTAAGGAGTTGATCGCCGCCATGGATGCCATTTCTTATTCGGTGGCCCAACGGGGAGCGCTGGTACTGAAATATTATCTTCCCTGCGTTCAGGCGCATTATGATGACCACCCGCGACGGGTGCGCGACATCGAGCAGTTGATCACCATCATGGAGCGTTATGAGCGCTTGGATGATTTTTTGGCCGACATGGCCCTGGAACCGCCCAACGTCGCTTCCGCAGGGGGGCTGGCGGCTACGCTCCCCGCGGAAGCGGACGACCGCCTGATCCTTTCGACGATCCATTCGGCCAAGGGGTTGGAGTGGGATACGGTTTTTATCATTTGGGCCCTGGATGGACGCTTTCCATCGTATCAATCCATCGACAACCCTGACGCTCTGGAGGAAGAGCGCCGTCTGATGTACGTGGCCGCCACGCGCGCGCAGCAGAACCTGCACATCACCTACCCGGTGGAGATCTACGACCGCGCCACCCAATCGATTCTCTACGAACCGTCGCGCTTCCTGGAGGCGGTTCCGGAAGATTTGATGGATCGCCGCTTCTTCGATCCGCGCAGCGAACGATAGCACCTTCGCGCCAAGGCCTGGTCATCGAAAGGCGGGGCGGCGATGAACTCCCCGTGTTAAAAAAAGGCCCATTTCACATAGATCGCGAAGAAAAGCCACAAAGCGATACAAATAATGTAGCCCTTCCAGTTTGTCAGGCGCTCGGCCTGGCCGTGCTCGTTCACCGCTCCCAGTCGCACTTTGCAGGAAGGGCACGTTTTGGCTTCCAAAGGCACATACTCGTAGCATTCAGGGCATTTTTTACTGACGTACTTCTTTTCTTTCTGAACCGAGACTTGCGTGGCCATGCTCCCTCCAGAATCCTTGGCTTGTGGTGTACCGCCAAAAAACCGCGTCGACCCTCGCACCGATTGCCGCCGCGCGCCCGTGCCTCCATCTGCTCGGGTCGCGGCGGATATTCTATAGAGGTTTTGCCATTATTGAATCAACTTGGAGTTGATGTCAACCTTGCCCCTTGCTTTCAGATCGGCCAACCATTGCCCGAGGGCGGACTGCTTTTTCTGCTCGGTCAGACGGTTGACAATCGAATCCTGCTCTTTGGCAAACTCATCGGCCGCGGGCGGTTTGCGTTCCCTGAGCTGAATGACGTACCACCCTTCCCTTCCCTGGAAAACCTTATCGGGAATGGTTTTTCCAGATTGCAGGGCAAAGGCCGCCGCGCCGATTTGGGGATCGTACCCGATTTTGGGAATAGTGCCACTGCGTTTGAAAAAGCCTGTCTCCATGGGCCGCAGATCAAACGAAACACCGGCATCGATCAAGCTTTTCCCCTTTTGCACCTCGGCCAGACACGCTTCGGCATCGGCCTTGGCGCGCTCGTTGCGCCGCTTTTGCATCAGATCGGTCCGCACCTTTTCTTTCACCGCTTCCAAGGATGGAATGGAGGCTTCCAGGCGATCGACGACCTGGAGCAAGTAAAAGCCATTCTCCAGATCCAAAACGTCACTAATGGCCATCTTCTCCAAGGCAAAAGCCTTATCGGCAAACCGTTGTGTGTTGCCAATCCTCTTTTCCTTCAACCCTTTGGATGTAAAAAATTCAGTTGTTTGGACGGCCAGTTGGTGCGCCTGGCCCGCTTTGGCCAGCTCTTCACCGTCGAAAAGCGTATCGTAAATGGTTTCAGCTTTCTTTAAAGCCAGTTCACGGGCTTTTTCTTCGGTCATCATTTTCAGGATGCGATCGGTAGCCGCCTCCAGATTCACTGTTTGCGCCTCGTTGACCTTCTCTACCTTGATTATGTGCCACCCGAAACGGGTTCGCACCGGCTCGCTGATTTCACCGGCTTTCATGGAAAAGGCCTTTTCGGCAAACGGCTCCACCATGGCGTCTTTTTTGAATGCGCCCAGGTTGCCACCGCTTTCCTTATTCGGATCATCCGAATACTGCTTGGCCAGGTCGGCAAAAAGCTTGCCCTCCATGGCCAGCTTGTAAATTTTCATGGCCTCCTGTTGTTTTTCGTCCACGCTCTTTGCATCGGCTTTCTCGTCCAGCTTCAGCAGAATGTGACGGGCCTCGACGGTTTTCTCGGTTTTGAATTCATCTATATGAGAGGTGTAGTACTCGCCGACCTGCTCCTTGGTGATATTCACCTGGGCCTTGAAGGTGTTGGGATCAAAGAATAGATAACTCACTTTGACCTGCGGATCGGTGAGATACTCTTTTTCATTGGCTTTGAAATGGTCGGTGATCTCCTCTTCCGTAACGGAAAGGTCCTGATAGCGTTCGGCCGGGAAAAGAAGGTACGCCAAATCGACTTCCGCGCCATACCAATCGTACCACTCGCGCGCTTCAACCGCCGAGGTGCTCACGCCGTCCACCACCAGGGCGCGCAGCTTGTCCAAAATCAAATCTTCCCGGTAGCTCTTACGAAAGTCGGCCGTGGTCATGTTGTTTTGGCTCAACACGAATTTGGCCTGCTCCTTGTTGAAAACACCGTTATTCTGAAACGCCGGTATTTGAAATATGGCTTCATCCAGCGCTTTTTCGGCCATTTGAATATTCAAACGCTGGGCTTCCTGCAACATCAGGATGCGATTGACGATTTGGTTCAAGGCCTGATCGTTGAGCCGCATGCTCTTGAGCATCTCTTCATTGAGGGCGTCGCCATAAGCGCGGCGGTACTGTTCGCGCATTCGATCGTAGGCCTCGCGATAAGCCTCGTAGCTGACGATCTCGCCATTTACGTCCGCCACTTTGTTTGCTTCCCGCGATTGAAAGCTGCCGACGCCCCAAAGGATAAAGACAACCACGATGGCTAATAGGATTATCTTGATAATCCAACTGCCGGCTTGTTTGCGCAATATACTAAGCATGCTATTTCCTCTCTTCCATGGAATTCTCTGTGCACAGTCCTTACGCCGATGCGGCGGGCCGATATTAGGTTGTATCCCTTTGCTTGTCAATTATTACAAAGTGCTGCTCAGGACAAGTGCAAAGCTTGATTTCTCCAGACGGTCGACAAGGTGTGTGGGTGGTTTGAATACCAAAGGCCCAAGGAACGACGGTTGCAAAAATTGCATTGACAGAGAGTATCGGTTTTGTTAGGTAGCCCACTCACGTTCGGGGCTGTAGCTCAGCTGGGAGAGCGCATGACTGGCAGTCATGAGGCCAGGGGTTCGATCCCCCTCAGCTCCACCAAGACCATCGATTCAACGGAGCCTTTTTATTGTAGAAGGCTCCGTTTTCTTTATCTCAACGCAACACCACCACCGTTGCGCCCCACCCGCCGGTCTCCTCGGGCGCATCCCTGAAACCGGCAACCATCGGGTTTTTCGAAAGCAGCGAGCGCACTCTATCTTTCTGAACACCCATGCCCTTTCCGTGGATGACCCGAAGGGTCATGATGCCCTTCTCCCGGCAGGCGGCCAAATAGTCGTTCAGCAAGTCGGGCAGCTCCTTGGGATTGAAGGTGTGCAGATCCAAAACACCGTCGATGGGAATTGGGATGGGTTCCACATGCCCTCTAACGGGCTGTTAAACAGCCGCTATGTGGTAGCTCAGTGTCAGCAGCCCGGTCAAAACGAACAGGCTCTCCACAGTGAATTCCAATTGTACACCAGCAAGCATGCCACCGCGTTCATGCAGGGCGATAAGGCCGTATAAGAAGAGCGGACATACAGCCAGCAAAAAAGCCAGGGGCGAAAAAAAGCCGCGCCATCCAGCCACAAGCAGCAAAAGAAAAACGGCTCCCAGCAAGATTCTGAGCAGCTTCAAGGCACGTTCGGGGCCTAATAGAATCGGGATAGTCTCCTTACCGACGATGCGATCACCTTGAATATCGAGAATATCGAAAAAGGCGGTGCGGCTGAAGGCGATGATGGTGGCCCATGCCACGGTGAGGACGCTTGCGGCCCAGTGCCCACCGTCGGCGGCCAAAGCGGGCAAGCCGGCCGTTACCACACCCCAGGCCACGGCGATCAGTATGGTCTTGGAACCCGGCAAATCCCGTATGCGCCGGAACCGGTAGGTAGGCCAAATATTGGCGGGAAACAATCGCAGGTTATAGGAGAGCCCCAACAGGCTCATGACTAGAAGCGTCCAAAAGGGGAGTATGCCCATCTGAAAAGCCGCCACGAGGCCCAGGGTGCCCGCTGACAGCGCCATGGCGGTCAATAGGCTTTTGTGCTGGCTGTAGAAACGTTCCCGGTCCGGATCATTGTAACGGTCTTCGGCTCGGCTGGTCAGATGGTTGAGGATGTGCATGGAGAGCACATAGAGCACCGCCACCCCGATGGCCGGCCACGAAGTTGCCAGGCGTTGTAGGTGTGTCGCGGCGTAACAGAGGCAACCGGCACCCAGGGCCACATAGAGGTTGGTCAGCAAAGCCAGGCGCTGCATGCGCAGCAGCAGCGATCGTACCCCTTGGCGCCGATGGATCGGCAGTTGTTCGATGGCACGCACCACGCGCTTGATAATCCAGGTGGGGGTGGAGGCACCCGCGGTAATACCGATGCTTTGCACGCGGCACAACGCCTCCTGGTCCAGGTCCGCTTCAGTTTCGATATGAAACGCCGGCTTACCCGCGGCCGTAACCACTTCAGCCAGACGCCTTGTATTGCCGCTTTCTTTCCCGCCGACCACCACCACGGCATCCACCTCCTGGGCCAGATGCCGCACTTCGGTCTGGCGCCTTTCGGTGGAATCGCAGATGGTGTCGAACACTTTGTAGTGACCGCTGTGTTCGGCCACCCACTGTTTGACCTGCTGGTAGAAGGCTTGATTCTGCGTGGTTTGGGCCACGACAATCGCCTGCTCAAAACGGGGCATGGCCTGTAACTCTTCCAGAGACCCGACCACCCAACCCTTTTTCCCGGCAAAACCCAGCAGACTGACCACTTCGGGGTGATCCGCGTCCCCCACGATGATGGCGGCGAAATTTTTGCGGGCATGGCTCTTGATGATCGATTGCACCTTGACCACTTTCGGGCAGGTGGCGTCGATAACCGTAAACCCTGCTTCCTTGAGTTGCTGCTTGGTCTCCGGCGGCACGCCGTGGGCGCGGACCAGAACCGTGCCCGCCCCCTGACGGGGGATTTCTTCCAGCACGGTCACCCCCCGTTCGGCGAACATGGCCAGCACTTGGGGATTGTGGATTAATGGGCCGTAGGTGAAGATCGGCGGCTTATGCTGGGACGGCGCATCCAAAGCCAGTTCAACGGCCCGGCGCACGCCCATGCAAAAGCCGGCGGTTTTGGCGACAACGATTTTCATTGGGACGTAATCACCGCGAACTCCTCTAAAAGCGGGCGATTGTACCCATCAGGACTTGAGCAGAATCTTGTGATCCACCAGCGAAAGGGCATGAATACGCGCTTTAATGAACTTCTGCTCTCCGAAAATATTGACCAGGCACAGCCCCTCGGCATCGGGCTCCACCCGATCCACCGACTCCATGATCAGTTGCTCTTGTTTTCCTTCTTCCACCAGGTAGGCATTGGCTTCACACATCGTATCGACCTCTATGGATATTGTTGCATTGTTAGATAGTGCCCATCCACAAATGGCCAATTTGCCCGATATCGGCGTTGTGCGAAAAATTTAATCCTCGGAATATCAAACATATGCCTGCGGTTAAATTTTTCGAACGCCTTGATCTCGACCAAATTTGCCTATTTCTGGATGGACACTATATATTAGCGAATCGCCCCATCAACGAATCGGCGAATTAACCTATATAGTTCCGGATATGCACCTCCACCAGCTCATCCACCAGGTGTGGTAGCGGCATGGCGGACGCGCCCACCACGGCGACACGCTCTTGGTTGAGCGGCAAAAGCACCTTGGGTGCCGCGCTGGCTGCCACCGCAGTGGCTATCGATGGGGTCACCTCGCCCATCATGGCATGGGCCAGCACGATGCCCAGCGGTCCGGTGATGATGTCTGCCATGGCCACAGTGCGAACAATGGCATTTTCTCCCGATGCACCCCTATTGGCCTTGGCCTTGAGCATCTGGGCGGTGGCGATGGCATTGGTGCCCAGGGCGACGATCTCTACCGTCTCGCCATAAACATCCTTCAGCTTCTTGATGATGGCGCTGCCGATGCCGCCCCCCTGACCGTCGATAACGCAAATTCTTTTTTGCATATCCATTCAATCTATAGCTTTTCGATTTTGTGCCTCAGCTTGCGCTGGCGTTTGGGCAAACGCTTGGCCGGTCCCCGCTTTTTAGTTGTGGGCACCCACCCCGCGGGCGGTTCGCTTTCCACTGTGCCTTTGGCATCCAGCATACGGGCCATGCGCAACCGCTCTTCAAACTCGGCCACGCCGATGATGCCTGCTCCCCGGGCGGCCGCATAATCGGCCACCTCATGGTCCGAGCTGACCACCATCAGCCGTTCCCGTTCACGGCCGGCCATGCGTTTGATCACGGCATCGGCCAATTCGCCCGGCCGTGAATAGCATAGCTCGATGCCCTTGCTACGATCACGGCGGGGCATTCCGATCGGAGCGCCACCACCATCGAATACAACCGTGATGGTATATGATTTGACCTTCTTATAGGCTGCCAGCGCCTCCACCAAGGCCTCCCGGCCGGCTTGCAGGTCCCGGCGTTCTATAGCGCTGAAATGAGGGGATTGGCGAATCAGGTTGTAACCGTCGACAACGATATGCATGGTTTCGGTCAAATAGCGTTCAATAGCTCCAACAACCGGTTCAAGTCGTCGTTGCTGTAGAATTCGATTTCCAGGCGTCCCTTTTTCCCCCGGCGCTTGATCTCCACTTTGGTACCGAAGCGCCGCGACAGCGCATCGGCCACACCGGCCAGGTGGCGATCCTCGGACCCGTTTTTCTTGCGTTCCACGACTTCGGAAGCGTTGCGCAGCCGCTTGACCAGATCCTCTGTCTCTCGCACCGACAACCCCTTGCGAATGATGGCGCGCCAGGCGACATTTTGCTGGGCCGAGTTGTCGGCGCCCAAAAGCGCCCGCGCATGTCCCATGCTGAGTTGACCATCGGTGATAGTGGCCTTGATGGGTTCGGGCAACTGGCGCAAACGCAAAAAGTTGGCCACGGCCGAGCGACTTTTACCGACGCGCACGGATGCTTGTTCCTGGGTGAGCCCGAACTCTTCGATGAGACGGTGGTATGCTTCGGCCTCTTCCATGGGGTTGAGATTTTCGCGCTGGATATTCTCGACAATGGACATCTCCAGCATCTCAGTATCGGAGACACTCTTGACCAGCACCGGAATACGGTCCAGACCCGCCATCTTTGCGGCCCGCAGGCGCCGTTCGCCGGCTACCAGTTCATACCCCATGTCGAGCCGCCGCACCAGCAGCGGCTGCAATACGCCCTGGACGCGGATCGAATCGCTGAGTTGGGCCAACTCGTCGGGGGCAAACCGGGTGCGCGGTTGGTACCGGTTGGGCTGGATCAGGTCGATAGCACACTCCAAAAAGTTTTCGCCGGTGCCATCCGGGGTATCCTGCATCGGTTTCATATCGGGAATGAGGGCGTCCAATCCCCTGCCCAAAGCCATTTTTTTTCGCTTTTTGGCAGCCGGATCACCGGCGCTTTGCGGTTGGGTCATTTGCTTTCCTCTGTGATTCTCTTTGGAGCAGACTGATCATGGCGACCGCCCGCGCGCTCATCCAGAATTTGGGCTCAACTCAGGAGTCGGCACTAGTTGGCGATGGGCCGGCCCATGAGCTCCTGGGCCAAAGCAAAGTAGCTCTGCGATCCGACGGAGGCGGCATCATAGAGCAATATCGGTTTGCCGAAACTGGGCGATTCGCTCAGCCGTATGTTGCGTGGAATAATGGTCTTAAACACCAGTTCCTTAAAATGGGCTTCGGCGTCTTCCGCTACCTGGTGGGACAAATTGGTCCGTTTGTCGAACATGGTCAGCAAGATACCGGCGATTTGCAGATTCGGATTCAAGCTGCGCCGAATCCGCTGGTAGGTCTGGATGAGTTGGCTCAATCCTTCCAGAGCATAAAACTCGCATTGCAGCGGAATAAGCAGCGCATCGGCGGCTGTCATGGCGTTGACCGTCAGCAGGCTGAGCGACGGCGGGCAATCGATGACAATATACTCGTAATGCGCGCTGATGGGTGTCAACAAGCGCTTCAGGGCGGTTTCACGGTCGGGTTGGGTCAGCATCTCGATGTCGAAACCGATCAACTCCACCCGCGACGGTAGTACTTTAAGTGAGCCGATATCGGATCCCACGATCAGATCCTCGACACCGGCCTGGCCGATCAGGCCATGATAGAGGGTTTGAATCAGCCGGGTTTTGTCCAGACCGATGCCGGTGGTGGCGTTGGCCTGTGGATCGCAATCCACAAGCAGGGTCTTTTTCTCGTAGATCGCCAGCGCGGCGGACAGGTTTACCGCCGTGGTGGTCTTTCCCACGCCCCCCTTCTGGTTGGCTATACATATGATTTGTGCCATCGGCGGACCCTACCATAAAACATGGGGTTTGAAAAGCAGTTAAGAATGTGCCATGATTACGTGAAAAGGGCACCCGAAGGGGTCTGCCGGCGAAAGCGCCCTGTGCGTCCCCACCATTTGGCCCTACCTATTATATATGAGGCATCATAGAGGATCAGCGACGTTCCATGGCCAAACATATCTACCGAAAAGCACTTGCCCTTGCCTTAACGACGATTTGTCTGCTGGTCTGGTGTGCACCGGTCAGCGCCATCTCCATCAAGGAAGAGCAGGAGCTCTCCCAGCAATTCATGCGCATGATCAGCCGGCATTTTAGCCTAATCGACGACCCGCTGATCATCGACTACGTCAGTCAGATGGGGCGTAAAATCATATCCAGCCTACCGCCCCAGCCGTTCACCTATCATTTCTATGTCATCAAGGAAGATGTCTACAATGCGTTCGCCATCCCGGCGGGTTATATTTTTGTAAATAGCGGGCTTCTGCTGGCCATGGACAACGAAGAGGAACTGGCCGGCATTCTATCGCATGAAATCGCCCACGTGGTGTGCCGTCACATCTCCCATCGCATCGATCGATCCAAGAAGATCGATCTGGCGTCGGCGGCCGGCATGGTGGCGGGAATTTTTCTGGGCGTGGCCGGTGGCAGCGCCGCGGCAGCCCAAGCCATGGCCATCGGATCGGTGGCCGCGGGGCAGACCATGTCGCTGGCCTACAGCCGCGAGGATGAATCTCAGGCCGACCAGCTGGGATTGGGATATCTGGACCAAACCGACTATTCGGCCCAGGGCCTGCTGGATATTCTGAAAAAAATCCGCGGCAAACAGTGGTTCGGCTCCGACCAGGTGCCCACCTACATGATGACCCACCCCGCCGTTGAAGAGCGTATCGTTGCCATCGATACCTGGATGGCCACCACGAAAGAGCGAGGCGCTGTCCCGAATCAGAAGCGACGGCCATCGGCTGAATTTCGTCGAATGCAATACCGCTTGCGGGCCTTGTACGGCGCACCGGACAGCGTGGCGCAATATTTTAAAAGCGGCATGGAACAGAACCCATCCAACATCGATTGGACCTATGGATACGGCCTTGCCCTGGCGCGCACGGGCCACCGCAAAGAAGCATTAGGTTACCTGCAGAAGGTCTTGGCCAAGGATGCCCTGGACCCCGTAACCCTGGGCGACCTGGGGAAGGTCTATTTTGAGGGCGGTCAGATCAACGACGCCCTGCGTGTGCTGCAAGGGCTGGACTCGTTGCCCGGCACCAATCCCGAAGGGCTTTTTTATTTAGGACGCACCCACATGGAACTGGGGGGTTATTCAGCAGCGGCCGAAGTTTTTGAACGGCTTGTGCAGCGCCAGGAGGAGTATACACCGACCTACCGGTTTCTGGGCGAAACGTATGGCAAGCTGGAACGCCTTCCTGAAGCCCATTACTTCTTAGGCATTTATCATTTCCGAAAAGGCGAGGACCGCATCGCCTTTTACCATCTCGCGCACGCCCAAAAAGGAATTCAAGATCCGGCCAAACTCGAAACGATCAAGCAGATCTTGGAGATCATCGGGAAACTGCCCAAGGAAGAAGAAAAACAATAACTTTACTTCTTTAAGCTTTCTTGCTTTCTCTTAAGCCCTATCAAAATGGGAAAAGTGCATGCTGAAGGTGCCCCGTCCCTGGGTGGCTGAACGCAAGGCGGTGGAGTAGCCGAACATGCGCGCCAAAGGAACGATGGCGCGAATCTCCTGAACGCCCACCTTGGGCTCGATGGCCTCGATCTTTCCCGAACGGGCATTCAGATCGCCGATCACATCCCCCATGAACTCTTCGGGGACGAACACCTCCACGGTCATGATGGGATCGAGCAAAAAGCCACCACCGGCCGCCAGTGCTTCCTTGCAGGCCATGGCGGCGCTGACTTTGTAGGCCAGTTCCGAACCCTGGGACTCCTTGTAGCTGCCACCCAATAGAACCGCTTCGATGTCCACAACCGGGTAGCCCATTACAGGGCCGCTCTCCAGACTCTCCACGACTCCTTTTTCGACCGCGGCCACAAATGGGGCCGGGATGATCGTATCATCCACCTTGCTCGTAAAACGATTGCCGGTGCCACGGGGCAACGGCTTCAATTCCAGGCGCACCTCGCCGAAGTGGCGCTGGCCGGCCACCTCTTTATCGAAAAGGGCCGCCCCTTCACACTTGCGCTCAATGCTCTCACGGTACACCACCTGGGGCTTGCCGACGTTGACCTGGGTGCTGAACTCCCGGCGCATGCGACTGACAATGACCTCCAGGTGCAGCTCGCCCATGCCCGACAGAATCATCTGGCCGGTATCCGGGTCCTGCTGGACCCGCAGCGTGGGATCTTCATCCACGAATTTTGAGAGTACTTCCTCCAGTTTGTCTTGGTCCGAATGTGTTTTGGGCTCCACGGCCATGGAGATGACCGGTTCGTAGGTATCGATCTTTTCCAGCAAAATCGGCTTCTCGGGGCTGCACAGAGTCTCACCGGTAGAGGAATCCTTCAACCCGATGACGCCCACAATCGTTCCGGCGCCAGCCACTTCCACGCGGTCGCGCTTGTTGGCGTGCATCTGGAGAATACGCGACAACTTCTCTTTCTTCTTGCGAAAGGGGTTGTACACCTCTTTGCCCGATTCCAAACGACCACTATAGACCCGGACAAAACAGAGCTTGCGCCCCTCCATCATGGCGACTTTGAAAATCAGCGCAGCCAAAGGCTTGTTGTCGGCCGGCAGGCAGGCGATCGCTTCACCGGTCTCGGGGTGCACCCCCTGGATGGGCGGCACATCGGCCGGACTGGGCAAATAGGCCACGACCGCATCCAGCAACGGTTGGATACCTTTGTTTTTCAAGGCGCTGCCGCACAAGACCGGCACCAGTTTGAGATCGATGGTCGCCTTGCGGATGGCGGCCATCAATATGTTCGTGTCGATGGGCTCTTCAGCCAGATAGGCCTCCATGACCGTGTCATCCACCTCGGCGACCGCCTCGATGAGCTGGCCGCGGTACTCTTCGGCGCGCGCCATCTCCTGCTCGGGAATATCCACATCTCCGAAGGTGGCTCCCAACGTATCGTCATCCCACACCACCGCCTTCATGCGGATCAGATCGATGACCCCCGCAAAAGACTCCTCAATGCCATAGGGCAGTTGGAGCACCAGGGGATTGGCTTTCAGACGAGTGCGCATCATGGCCACGACATTGAAAAAGTCAGCGCCTATGCGGTCCAGCTTGTTCACGAAGGCCAGTTTGGGCACGTGATATTTATCGGCCTGACGCCAAACCGTTTCCGATTGGGGTTCCACGCCGCCCACGCCGCAAAACACCCCCACGGCGCCATCCAACACCCGTAACGAACGCTCTACTTCGATAGTAAAATCCACATGGCCGGGTGTGTCGATGATGTGGATGTCGCGGCCTTTCCACGGACAGGTGGTCACCGCCGAGGTGATCGTGATGCCGCGCTCCTGCTCGTCGGGCATCCAATCCATGATCGCCTCGCCATCGTGCACCTCGCCCAACTTATGGGAACGGCCGGTATAGTAGAGAATCCTCTCGCTGACGGTGGTTTTGCCGGCATCGATGTGCGCAATAATCCCGATATTGCGAATGTCCTGTATTTTAATGCTCTTTGTCATCGCACCCACATCATGTCGACCGCAAAGGGTTCCTGCAAATCCGCATGGCCGACCAACGTGGCAGCCTCATGGCCGCCGATTAGAAATTTCACCGATCGAATTTTCTCCACATTCAACACAAGGGTATTGACCATGGAGTAAATGGAGAGCAACTCGCCACCCACGCCGCCTGGGTGGCCGGCGAACGCATCGTCCTCAAAGTCGATATAGGCGGTGCCTGTTCCGGTCACGTAGAGGGCCCGCAAGTGCGCATCGGCCGGCAATGTACGCTGGCCTTCCTTGTTCGGTCCCCGAATCAACAATTCGATTAACAGTCTGGCCAGGGCGATGTCATCGGCCGGTTGCTCCACGACCCGCTGTTCGGCCACCAGATGGCGGCCCTGGCTATCACCGAAATAGAGATGCACCGCTCTTTTGGCCGGCGGACCGGCGCTTGGGCCTTGTTCGGAAACCGACACCTGAGCCTGTGGTGCTTCGGCCAGTTGCCTGGCAATCCACCATCCCGCAAAGATGGCCACGGCAACGGCGACACCAACCGGTATCATCTTGGTCAAAAGACGCGATGGACGACCCACGGCCATCTCCAGGCACAAAGGGTTGGTATTGATTGCAAATGCGCGCGGCCGAAAACCAGCGCCCTATCTAAGCCACTTCCTGTTGGATGTCAAGGGAAGAGCCCTCCTTCGCATCGAGGCAGCTTTTTCGAATTTAATGTCTTATCAAACCGTTACAAAAGACAAGCACCGGCAGGCCAACGGCATAGGGCGGCGGCAAACGGTTCTTCGAATTTCCTTACAGTGTCAGGGTGATTGTTTTGAATCGTTCTTTTTTTTCTCTGATCGCAGTTGCGCTTGGGTCTCCTGCCACAAGTTCGATAGCCCCTCAGTTTCCCGGCTGCCGGTCTTGAATCGCAGCCAGGCATTCAGCATCAGCAGCAGCAGATAAAGGCTACCGACAAACACCACGATGGTCGACACCATCACCGTCAGATTTTCAAGTATGCTTCCGAGCCAATGGACCATTTGTGGGTGGCTTCACCTTTCGCTGTTGTTACCATTCGGTCTGTGGATGCAGTCAAAATCTCGATATCCATATAGCGTTCCACCAGTTTGCTCAATAAAATTTGATGCGATCGAGGGTTGACAAAAGCGCTTCGTATTAACATATTCACATTCGTTCATGTGTAGACCTATGACTGGAGGCAAACCGATGACCCAAATGAGTCCCGAGAACAGGCTTGAAGTTTGTGAAACCAGGGGTATCCACGATGATGTCGTCGACGCCGTACACGGCAAGCTGCCCAACCCCAAGCGGCTTTCGGATTTGGCGGATCTGTTCAAGCTGTTTGCGGACAGCTCCAGGATCTCCATTTTATGGGCCCTGAGCGAGTCCGAAATGTGCGTCTGCGATCTATGCGCTTTGTTGCGAATGCGGCAACCCACCGTTTCCCATCAACTCAAAAACCTGAAGCTGTCCAGACTGGTCAAAACCAGAAGGGACGGGAAAGTCATTTACTACTCGTTGGACGACGAGCACATCCGCATGCTGCTGGATTTGGGCATGCGACACCTTCAGGAAAAATGAACGTATCGAGGATACTTGCATGCTGAATACAACCACGACCGAAAAATATTTCGTTAAAAATATCGACTGCGCCAACTGCGCGGCAAAAATCGAAAACAGCCTGAGAAAATTGGATGGGGTCGACTATGTCTCCCTTGATTTCGCCAACCAGACCCTGCATGTCAAAACCGCCAATTTCGAACGGATCATCGAACACGTCCGGAAAATCGAACCGGGCGTCGAATTGCTGCCGCTGCACCGGCAAGCCTCCGCTGGAGAAGCAGATCCGCAACCGAGGGCCTATGCGTTAAGGAAAGAAATCGCCATCCTGGCCGCGGCCTTTTTACTGTTTGTCCTGGAGTTGTTCTTCGAGGAGTGGATTCACCGGCAGCCCTTTAAATATCTTGAACAGGTCATCACGCTGACCGCCTATCTTCTGGCCGGTTGGAATGTGCTCCTCGGGGCCCTGCGCACGCTGCGCACCGGCGCAATTTTCGATGAGAATGTGCTGATGGTGATTGCCACCGGCGGCGCTTTCGCCATTCACGCCTATCCCGAAGCTGTCGGCGTCATGATCTTTTACAAGATCGGCGAGATGCTCCAGGAGCGGGCCGTTTTCCGATCGCGCCGTTCGATTCGCGGCCTGCTGGCTTCCAAACCCCAAAGAGCCCTTCTGCAAACAGCGGAAGGTTTGCGTGAGGTTGCGCCCGAATCGGTCCAGGTGGGCGCGTTGCTCCTGGTCAAACCCGGTGAAAAAGTCCCTCTGGATGGCAAAGTTGTTGAAGGCACTTCCCAAATGGACACCTCGGCGCTCACCGGTGAGTCCGTGCCGGTCCTGGCCAAACCCGGCGATACGGTCATGGCCGGAGTAATCTGCAAGACCGGTGCGTTGACCGTGAAGGCCACCCGACCGTTCCATGAATCCTCCATCGCCAAGGTGATGGATCTGGTGGAAAATGCCACCGCGCGAAAGGCCAAAACCGAAAAGTTCATCACCACCTTCGCCCGCTATTACACCCCGGCCGTCGTGCTGATCGCGGCCTGCATCGCCTTGATTCCGCCGATGGCGACCGGAGCAGCCTATTCGACCTGGATATACCGGGCACTGGTCATTTTGGTCATCTCCTGCCCGTGCGCACTGGTGGTCAGCATCCCTTTGGGTTATTTCGGTGGCATCGGCAGTGCATCGCGGCGAGGTATATTGGTCAAAGGCTCCCATTTCATCGACGCGTTGGCCGCCGTCAAAACAGTAGTATTTGATCAGACCGGAACGCTGACCAAGGGCGTTTTCAAGGTCAAGGAAGTGGCCGCTTTTAACGGTTTCTCCAATGATCAACTTCAGGAGTTCGCCGCCGCGGCCGAGTATCGGTCGAATCACCCCATCGCCTCGGCGATTTTATCTTCATTTACGCAAAACGGCGGCAGGATCGATGCCTCGAAAATCTTCGATCACACCGAATTTTCAGGTAAAGGGGTGACCGCCCGCTATGGCGATCGCACGATCATGGTCGGAAACGACAAATTGCTGCACCATCGCGCCATCGAACATGACCGATGCGATTTCGAATCGACGGTGGCGCACGTTGTCGTGGATGGGAAATACGCGGGGTATATTACGATCGGTGATGAAGTAAAACCCGATGCGGCCGAAGCGATCCGGGCCCTGAAAGCCCAAGGTGTCGATCACATCGCGATGTTGACCGGAGACAATGCTTGTATGGCCGAAGCCGTGGCCAAAAAGCTCGGCCTCGACAGCTTCTACGCCGATCTGCTTCCTGAAAATAAAGTCAGCATCCTGGAAAAGCTGCGCGAGGGCAGCAAGCGCGGCGAAAAAATCGCCTTTGTCGGCGATGGCGTCAATGATTCACCCGCAATCGCCCGCGCGGACATAGGCGTCGCCATGGGTGCGATGGGAAGCGCTGCCGCCATCGAGACGGCCGATGTGGTGTTGATGACCGATGCCCCCATGAAAATGGCCGAAGCCGTTTCCATTGCGAAGCGAACGCGACGTATTGTCTGGCAAAATATCATCCTGGCCTTCACGGTAAAAGGAGTCTTCCTCGTCTTTGGAGGAATGGGCCTGGCCTCCATGTGGGAAGCCGTGTTTGCGGACATGGGCACTGCCCTGGTGGCCGTGGCGAATGCCACCCGGATTCTGGGCCGGGGGAAAGGCCCTCCGTCCGGCTGACGAACGATAGCCTTTCTGGATATATCTTTTCTCTTTTCAATTCCTTGAACGGTTGGATCTTTTGAACCTACACTCCGGAATAGTCATGACTTTTCCGGATTTGACTCCGAAATGATCGCGATCCGCGCATTGTAATCCTTTCCTGGTCCATTACCGACATGCGGGCGTCGATAATGATCTGCTTAAACCCTGCCGCTCGTAATGATTCCGTTGCTAACCCCAATCATTGGCCCTTCCCCGTAGGCACCCCGAGTTGATCGAAGAGCGCCACGATGCTCGGCTTGTCCATATACCCCACATGACGGCCCGCCTCCTTGCCCTGC
>JBAQGR010000077.1:0-2561 GCA_049287895.1 Desulfatitalea sp. | reverse complement strand
CCTTTTGAGCAGCTCCTTGGGAACAAACTCCAGATCACTGGCCTCGCGCACAGCCAGATCGATCTGAAACGTCATGATGTCCTGGGGCACGGGCAGCTGGTAGTTTTGCAGGCACGCCTGGAGGGCCCGGTCCGCGTCCAGGCTTTGGGTCTTGGCCACGCGGTAGACCTTGACGGTCAGCGCCTCGGCGGCGCCGGGGGTGAGCATTTCCGGGATCAGCGTCTCGATGCTGGCGAACAGGTCATCGCTGAAAAGCAGATCCAGGCGTTTGGCGACGGCCTGGATCAGAGCAAACCCTTCCCTGCGGGTGAGGGTGGGAAAAAGCGGGATCTTGACATCCACGCGGCCCGGCCGCTTCAAATCCACTTCGATCAAGTCCGGCCGGCTGGAGGCCAGAATCCAGATGATTTTGCCGCGGTTGTTGGTGTTGCTCATCTCCTCGGCGATCATGGAGTAGACCCGGCCGGAGATGCCGGAATCGCCGGCCGTGGCGTCGCGGCGGCCCAGGGCCTGGTCGGCCTCGTCCACGAAGACAATGCAGCGGCCCAGGGCGTGGAGCAGGCGGAAGATCTTCTCCAGGTTGCCCTCGGTACTACCCACCCACTTGTCGCGGAAGTTCTTCAATTTGACTACCGGCACGCCGGCCTCGCCAGCCAAACACTCCACAAAAAACGTCTTGCCGGTACCCACCGGGCCGCACAGCAGATAGCCCATGGGCATGGCTTTCAGGTCATTGACAGCCCACAGGGCGATATCCTGGCGCAAGGTGGCCTTGATCTTATCGCACCCGTAAAGAGCATCCAGAGTGCGTTTGGATTCGATGAAGCCGATGAGACCGCCGTACTCCTGTTCCAGAAGTCTCTTCTTCAGAAGTACGAGATTTTCGGGTTGGATTGCTTCTTTTTTATATTGGGCGCTTTTGATGAGCTGTTCGATGGCGCTCAGTCCGGCGCCCACCAGCTGTTGGGCCAGCAGTTCGAGTCGCTGTGCGTATGCGGCCAGGGCCTGCCCATAGCGCGGTTGCAGGAAGACAATGGTTTGCTGGATGGTCTCGGCGTCGGGTAAAGGAATTTTGATTTTGCCGCTGTGAATGTTGTTGGCCAAAATCGGATGCAGATCATTGATGTTCTCGGTCAGCAAAAAGGTGGCCACGGCATGGGTGTTGATCAGCGAATCGTTGGCCCACTCCCGGATCAACAGCGCGACGGTGTTGGTCTCGTAGCTGAAACCCATCTCTTTGGCCGGGGCAATCAACTCGGCCGAATGCAGCATGCAGCCCACCTGAGGCGCCTTTTCTCCGAGCCGGGCCAGGTTGCCCGTGTAACGGAAGTAATGAGTCAGGGTTTCGATGGCGGCCTGGGGCGCCTTGGGCAATTCCGGCGTCTTGCGCAGCTTGACCCATTGGGCGAAGAGATCGCCGCCCTTTTCCACGCGGATGCCGTTGCCTATATCGTAGCTCAGCACCACGTCAAAAGGGGTCATCAGCCCTTGCAGGAGATAATCTCTCAGGTTGCCCACCGTCCATCCAGCGGCGGTCGGCACCAGCATGCGGTCATTGACGTTGCCGAAGAGAATGAACTGGTTGTTGGCGCCGCTCTCGTAGAGCGCCGCCATTTCCCTGGCCCACGTCAGCAAGCGGGTGTCCATGGGTTTTATGGTTGCATTGTCCATGGCGTTCATTTTTACTTTTCCGTGGCTTTCTGGGCTGATCCCATAGTTTTTTCAGCGGGTTTGGCTGCTGCAGCGCCGTTAGCTTCCAGGGCGATGCCCTCCTGGGCCGCGAAATCGGCCAGGGCTTGGTCGGCCAGGGCTTTCTGCTCGGCCTCCTTGATCTGGATGCCGGAAAAGTCGATGGAATCCTTGGCCACCCGCGCCCGGCCGGCGGCTTTATCGCGCTCTTCATGGACCATTTCGGTCAAGCGGTCCAGGGTGTCGCCCGAGCCGCCGATGGTGGAAATCATGCCGGCCGACATCTCGTGAAGCTCGGCCATGGCCTGTTTCATCTTCATGTCGGTGATCGATGCCTTCAGGTTTTCGATTTTGGACCTGGCGGCATTGATGGCCACGTCCCGGGCCTTGAGCAGATTCTGGTAGGTGGCCTCGGCCTGTTCGAGCTGGGTGCGGTTCTCCCCCAGTTCGCGCTGCACGGTCTGGAGCCGCATGGCATATTGGCCGGCTGCTTCTCGGTTACCGGCGCGCAAGTTAGCCCCGGCTTTGGCCCGCAAATCGCGCTCTTCAGCTTCCAGTTTCTTGACCTGGGCCATGAGCCGCTCGCACAGACCGGCATGGGAGGCCAGCCCCTGGTTGTACTTGGCGACCTGTTCGCGCAGATTCTCCTTCTCCAACTCCAGCAGGGCCTCGGGATTTTTCCTTTCGATGCCGCTGATAAACAACCCCAAAAAACCCTTGAAAATATTTATCATTCTTGAAAACATGGGCGACCTCCATCGTCAAAGTTTAAACTGAAATATTTTTATCGTGCCCTCGCTAAAAGCATAATGGAATTAATGAGTCTCCTGAATGCTTTTCCGGCTTTTCAGCAACAAGGGCGCTTTTTCATC
>JBAQGR010000076.1:0-20539 GCA_049287895.1 Desulfatitalea sp. | reverse complement strand
CGGCCAGGATGCTGCCGAACAGGTAGCTCATCAAATCCACCGGGTAGCCGGGCGCCAGGTCGATGAAGAGAATGCCCAGGGCCATGCCCAGCGCCCAGATGGCGCCGATGACCGTGTCGGCGCGGTGTTTGTCGTTGAGGCTGACGGCGGCCATCGCCACGGCGGCGACCAGCGAAAAGCTTAACGTCCCCAAGAGGTACGGCCAGCGCATGAAAAAGGCCAATCCGATTCCGCCGTAAGCGGCGTGGGCGATGCCACCGGAGAGAAATACCAGGCGGTTGGCCACCGCCAGGGTACCCATCACGCCACAGATGATGCTCACCAGCAAGCCGGCCATCAGGGCGTGGCGCATGAAATCGTAATCGAACATTTCCAGCATTGCTTTTTGAATTACTCCTTCCTCGATATCTTCGCGGCTATTCTTCCCCATGTCTCCGCAGCACCCGATGCGGTACGCCGTGGGCCACCAGTTCCACGGGGCATGCTTCGCCCGGCGCATGGTGGTACATCATCTCCATCATCTCGTGGGTCAACTCGGGATGGTCGTGATAGTGCAGCCGCCGATGGACGCAGGCCACGGACTTGACGTGGGTCGAGAGGGCCATCATGTCGTGGCTGACCATGACGATGGTGATGTCGGCATTGAGCTGTTCGAGCAGGCAGTAAAGTTCGAACTGCCCCTGGGCGTCGATGCCGGCGGTGGGCTCGTCCAGGAAGAGGATCTGCGGCCGGCCGACCAGGGCCCGGGCGATGAAGACCCGCTGGCGCTGCCCGCCGGAGAGTGCGCCGATGCGCCGCTCGGCCAAATCGGCAACGCCCATGCGCGCCAGGGCTTCCAGGGCCGACCGGCGCTGGGTATCGGTCGTCCGGGGCCATTTGGCGCCGGGCGTCAGGCGACCCATGAGCACCACATCCAAAACAGAGACGGGGAAGCGCAAGTTGACCGTCGCATGCTGGGGCACATACCCGATGCGGTCGGAGACCAGCCGGGGCGGTTGTCCGAGAATGCGCACGGTGCCGCGGGTCGGGTCGAGCAAGCCCAGGAGAAGCTTGAGCAGTGTGGTTTTGCCGCCGCCATTGGGGCCGATCATGGCCACGAAATCGCCCGCGGCGATGCGCAGATGGATCGCTTCGAGTACATGTTCGCCGTTGTAAGCGAACCACAGATCGTCGGCTTCGATCACAGGAGTGGTCATAAGATCACCTCACCGCGCTTTTGAAGGCCTGGGCCTGGCGCAGCAGGTTGTCGGGCAGGTCGGCGGCCAGATCATCGGCCAGAACCACCCGGCCGCCGATGGCCTCGGCGATCACCTGGGCGCTGCGCGTGGAGAATTGGGGCTGGGCGAAAATCACCGTAATCTTCATCTCCTGGGCTTCCTGGATAAGGTGGCGCATCTGGGCGGGTTTGGGTTCTTTGCCTTCGAGCTCTATGGGGATCTGAATCAATCCGTAAGTCCGGGCGAAATAGCCCCAGGAGGGGTGGAAGGCAATAAAGCGCGTGCCCTGTTTATCCGCCAGAAGTGTCCGGATCTGCCGGTCCAGGTCATCCAATTGTTGGGCGAAGCGTTGGTAATTCTGCTCGAAGCGTGCCGCCTGGGCCGGTTCGGATTGCGCCAGGGCGGTGCGGATGGTGGCTGCCATGGTTTGGATCAGCGGTGGCGAGAGCCAAATGTGGGGGTCAAGTGTTTCATCGTCGTGACCCGGGTGATGCCCGGGAGCGTCATCATGGCCGCGGTGGTCCATGGGCATCTTTTCGATCCCCTGATCTGCGGCCACTATCTTCATCCCGGGGCTGGCGGCCGCAATGCGGGGCAGCCATACCTTTTCAAACGAGATGCCGATGCTGAAGTAGAGGCGCGTCTTGGTCAGGGCCGCCATTTGACCGGGCTTGGGTTCGTAGGTGTGCGCGTCGGCTCCCGGCGGCACCAGCACCTGAACCGCCACCCGCTCCGCGCCAATTTGTTGCACGATATACTGCTGGGGCGCGATGCTCACGAAGACCGGGATCGGATCGGCGGCCCAAATGGGCCACGCGGTTCCGCAGGCCAGGGATTGCATCGCCAGGACCATGAATAGAACTCTATTCAGCTTCGATGGCATAAAATTCTCCCGTCACATGTGGTGGCAACATGCAAATAAGTTGCACACACTACCCGGAAAAACAAGCCCGAAGTGTAAAGAGCATTGCGGTGGACTCGCAGGCCGGCGATGAATGCGAACTACTTGCGCATCAGCATGGGCCCCAACTGTCGGCCGCCGAAAAGGTGCATGTGCAGATGAAACACCTCCTGGTTGGCGTCGCGGTTGCAATTGACCAGCAGCCGGAAGCCGCTCTCGGCGATACCCTCCTTTTCGGCGATGCGCTTGGCGACGGTGAACATGTGGCCGATGAGCGGTTCGTCTTCGAGGGTGACGTCGTTGACTGTCGGGATCTCTTTATTGGGTACGATGAGAACGTGAACAGGCGCCTGGGGGTGGATGTCGCGAAAGGCGGTCACCTGGTCGTCCTGATAAACGATATCGCTGGGGATCTCTTTTTTGATGATCTTGGTAAAGAGGGTTGGCATGTGTCGCTCCTTGGGTTCAGATTAGCGGTTGATGGCCTATTGAAAAGCCTGCCTTTACGCCTGCCGGCTCAATCATGGCCGTTAGCTTGAGTCTGGCTTACGTCTGACCGCACCAGCCGCTGACGGCTCCAGTAGGTGGTGGTCTCTTGTCGATGGCTGCGCTGATCGCAAGCCGAACGACCGCAAATGGGGCATTCGTCCGGACCGCACGGGTCCATGTGGACCAAGATGCCGGCCTTGCCCGCGAAAGCATCGATCAGCAGGGTCTCCACGATTTTGGCTTCGTGGTGGGCTTTGTCCAGGGAAAGGTCCGCGGGCAACACCAGATGCAGGTCGATGTGGATCATGGCGCCGGCGCGCCAGGCGCGCAGTTTGTGTACGTCCACCCAGTCCGATCGACGATGCTGCTCCAATATGGCGGCGATCTCGGTCAGCAGGGCAGGGTCCGAGGCGTCCATCAGCCGGGTGAAGGATTGGTGCACCAGTTTGCCGCCGGTGATCAGGATGTTGATGCCCACCAGACAGGCGATGGCACCGTCCAGGCGCAGCCATCCGGTGAAGTACACCAGGAGCAATCCCACCACCACCGCCACGGAGCTGTAAACATCGGTCATGATGTGTTGGCCGTCGGCCACCAGGGCCAGCGAATCGGTGCGCCGGCCGGTGCGTATCAAGTATAGGCCGAGCAGCAGATTGATGCCGGTGGCCGCAAAGAGGATCAGCAGACCTTTCTCCAGATTGGGCAACGCGTGGGGGACCCGCAGGTGTTGGGCACCGGTGTAAAAGATTCCTACGGCCGCACCGATGATGAGGGCCCCTTCGAAGCCGGCGGAAAAGTATTCGATTTTGCCGTGGCCGTAGGGATGATCCGGGTCGGGCGGTTTGGCCGCCATCCAGATGCTCAGGCTGGCAAAAAGGGCGGCCACCACATTGATGATCGATTCCAGCGCATCGGAGAGCACCGCCGAAGAGTGGGTCAGCTGGTAGGTGAGAAATTTCATGCCTAACAGGGCGATGCTCACCACCACGGAAAGCCCGATGGCCCGGAGGCGCAGACGTTGTTCGCGCGCCGGGTCGGCGGCGGCTTTCGCAGTATCATGAGTTTGGACGGTGTGGCGGCTCATATCGAGTATTTCACATGGAGGGTTGGCCAAATAGCGTTCCATCGCACCAAACAATGGACGCCGTCAAGATGCATTGAGTTTTGTATCATTGAGTTTGCCGGTTTCCGGCTTATGCGGATCGACCGGCCAAGCTCTTCAGGCCGGTAGCCCGTTCAGTCGGGCCAGAATCTTATACAGGGCCTGGGTGCCCAGCAGCTCATCTCCCTGGGCCTTGGCGGCTGTATAAAACTGGTGGACCAGGGCCAGGCCGGGTAGACTGAGGTTCAGGCGCCCGGCCTCCTCCAGGGCAATGCCCATGTCTTTGACGAAATGTTTGACGAAAAAACCGGGGTTGAAATCATGGCGCGCAATCTTGCGGCCGATGTTGTTGATGGCCCACGAAGCTGCGGCGCCACGTCCGATCACGTCGATGACCGCTTCCATATCCATGCCGGTGCGCTGGGCGTAGAGCATCGATTCCACCACGCCGATCATGGTGCCGGCAATCAGAATCTGGTTGCACATCTTGGTGTGCTGGCCGGTGCCGGGCGGCCCCATATGAGCGATATGCTGGCCCAAGATCTTGAACAGCGGCAAGGTCTGATCGAAGGCCGCTTTGTCTCCACCCACCATGATGGCCAAGGTGGCTTCGCGGGCGCCCACGTCGCCGCCGGAAACGGGCGCATCCAGGGCCGCAACTGCGCGGAGTTTGGCCTGATGATAAATGGTGGCGGCCAGATCGGGGCTGGAGGTGGTCATATCCACGATGGTCGAGCCTGGCGCGGCCCCGGCCAACACACCCTCGGCGCCGAGAATCACCTCCTCCACATCCCGCGGATAACCCACGATGGAGAAAACCACCCGGCTCTGGCGGGCCACGGCCGAGGGGGTATCGCACCATTGGGCGCCGCGGGCCGTCAGATCGGCGACCTTGGCGCGGGTGCGGTTGAAGACGAAGAGGCGGTGGCCGGCATCGATCAGGTGGCCACACATGGCCTGTCCCATGACGCCGGTGCCGATCCAGCCGATGGGTATGTCCTTCATGGAGATCTCCTTGGTTCGTTGGCTCGTGGATGCGTCGCAGGCGGATTCTTTTTGGCCTTGATGGGATGTAGATATATATCTGACAACGATCCTCAATCAAATCCGCAAATGTTCACCTGATCACGAAAGATGCACCAGGCGAACAATAGCAGATAATCTACAATAACGATATGTTGATTAAAAAGTGACCATGATTGTTTACTCTTGACAAGGAGCCTGTTATTGAATAATTTCAAAGTCGACGGTCGACGGAGTACAGACATAGCGTAAGGAGGCGATAATGAAATACACAAGAAACGAGTTTGATGCCATCGTCGTAGGGAGTGGGCCCGGCGGCGCTACTGTAGCAAGAGAACTGTCTCTGAATGGTAAAAAAGTTCTCATACTGGAATGGGGAGATAACGATCCGGTAAAGGGAAATTTTTCCCAGACGGTATCCAGGGCTTTTATACCAGGGAAAAGCATGCTGGTTACCGGACAAGCGCTTGGGATGGTACGGGGGATTACGACCGGTGGCAGCTCGCTTCTGTATTGTGCTACCGCTTTTGATCCGCCGCTTGCAATGCTGAAAAGTTATGGAATCGATATTACAACAGAAATCGACGAGGTCAGAAAAGATGTCCCCAATGCAACACTCTCCGATGAATTGATGAGTCCGGCCGGAAAACGATTCATGGCAAGCGCCTTGGACCTCGGTTATGATTGTAAAAAACTGAACAAATTCATCTATCAGAACAAGTGTAAACCGGACTGCCAACGTTGTTTGTACGGATGCCCTTATGGCGCCAAGTGGAATGCGCGCAATTTTGTGGACGAGGCGCTGGAAAACGGGGCCAGGTTAATTAACCATGCCAAAGTGGGCAAGGTCATCGTGGAACACAAGAAGGCGGTTGGTGTCGAGTACAAGCGTGGCAAAGATTGTTTCAGGGCGTTCGCGCCTAAAATCATTATCGGCGCCGGCGGCATCGGTTCCCCAAACATACTCCGCAAAAGCGGCATTCACGGCGTCGGAAATGATTTCTTCTTTGATCCCCTCATCTATGTCTTTGGAAAAATAAAAGAGGTAAAGAGCGGCCGCGGACTCAGCATGTGCGGTGGTATTCATTTCCCTGAGGACGGCATTGTCATGACCGACTTCAACCTGCCCCATCTGATGAAAATCATGTTCGATCTGGAGGTCTTCAAATTCAAACAAGCCTTCTCTTACGCCAATGTGGTGCCGATTATGATCAAGGTGCGGGACGGTCTTGGCGGACGGGTGATCAACGACCGACTGATCTGGAAAGGACTCACCAAATCGGACAAACAGAAAATGGATAAGGGGGCCGGACATGCCAAAAAGATTCTCGAAAACGCCGGCGCGACAGATGTTTATCGAAGCTGGTACTTGGCGGCCCATCCGGGGGGTACGGTCAAGATCGGTGAACATGTGAACAGCGACTTGGAAACCAAGTTTGCGAACCTTTATGTTTGCGACTGCTCAGTGATGCCCGAAGAGTGGGGGCTTCCGCCCACAATGACGATTCTTGGTCTTGGCAAGCGTTTGGCAAAGCATTTGTTGGGCGTGAAACAGGTCGAAGACAACAAGGGGGCGGCTGCGGCTGCGAAGAGCCTGCCGCAAAGAAAAGAGAGCGCGGTTTAGTTGCCGCTGAACTGTCTTGCGGGTGAAGCCGCCCTTTGTCAATGGAGGTTTTTTCCATGAACACGATGCATCCCCTATCCAATCCGCCGATTGGTATTCAAAGAGTCGACCGTTTCGCAAAGGAAAGTGACGAGGCGCTGAGTGCCCTACTCCGGGACGTGCTCCAGACAAGCGAAGTCCGGAAATTGTTTATCACGATAGTTTCCGAGCTCCTGAACGTGTGGGCCGGTAGAAGTCGGTGGAAAAAAAAAGTTTCCAAACTGGCCGGATATACGGTGGACAACCTGTTGTTACGACCGGAGGATGCGTTCGGGAATCGTGAACTTCCGGCGCTTTTTGAAAATGAAAAATTTATCAGGAATATGGCCGAACAGCTTCCGGCTGTGATCAATGGTCTTGTGGACGCCGCATGTGCCGCGCTTGCCAACCTTGAGAAGTTCTCCGCCGAAGACAAGAAGCAACTCGTCGAGGACTTGCTGATGAGAACCGGCAGAGGCAGATCCGGCGCCTTTTTAACAAACTGCGCCAGAGTGCTCAATGATATTCATACCATCGAGCCCGAATTCCTGGCCCGCATCCTTGCGCCCGGAGTCGTTAAATGGCTCGAAGCGACGGATTTCGGCGAGGTAAAGGAAGCTGTAGACGATTCCGCAACAGGTTTTCTGGCCCTGGTGACGATGATCAATACTATCATCTGGCAGTATCCGTCGAAGGTGGTTGGAATTTTTGCGCTCTTGCCCCCGTTTCTCAAAATGGCTGCGGGCGCGGTGGAAGTATCCCTTCAAAAAGTGAACGGGCTTCCCCCGGATCTGCTCACGGACATTGTCATTTCCCTGTTGAAGGAAATTGACGCCGGGGTGGCGGCAAGACTGGTGAATGAGTTGATGGAAATCGGGAGAAAGCTCCATACGGGCAGCGCGCTGATCGGCGAGCCCGGGGCGCCCCAGTTGCCCAAGGCCTTTGCCGCCAAACTGGAAGAGATTGTTTCAGAAATTGATGCAACCACTTTTTGGAAAGGACGGATCGCCCTGGCCGAGATTAAGGCCGCTTTCGATGGAGCCCTGGACGAAGCGGTCGGCCGCCATCCCGAAAAGGTCGCGCTTGGGATGAGTAAGGGGCCTGAGCTTGTTAACATACGCATGCGCTCCAGAAATCGCGGGATGTCCCGCCTGGAATCAATGGACAGTGAATCCTTGGCCGAAAACATGACCCATCTGCTGTCCGCTTATGATGTCCAGGAAGGCGCCGAAACAATCAACAACTTCCTCAAAATTATTAATCGCTTTTGGGAGCATGAACCGGAGGTTCTTGCTGGGTTTATCGGCCAGTTTATAAATGCAGTCGATTTTGTAGAACTGGCCGATGCGGCCAAACATGTATTTGAAGGCGTCGGCGAAGAGCTGCGACCGCTGGCGCGAACCATATTGCCGGGGCTGGTGGTATGGGGCTGTGATATTCTCCGGCCGGAAGACGATGAAAATGAAACTGATGCGTCCAGGGCGCGCGAAGCCCTCCGGTCTTTATTCCTGACGGAGGAGGTGTAGACGATGAAAGCTTTTTATGATGCCGCCACGCAGATTCAAAACGAGCAGATTTTAGGCTGGAAGGAGGCGGGGAAAAAGATTGTCGGATATACGTGTTCCTATGTGCCGGCGGAAATATTTTACGCCGCGGATATCCTACCGGTAAGGCTACGGGGAATCGAAACTGATGGAATGGAGATCGGAGATTCCTACTACGGTCCTTATATATGCAGTTTTCCCAAGTGTATTCTTCAGTTGGTCGGCAAGGGGAAGTTCTCATTCCTGGACGGCGCGGTCATCACACCGGGTTGTGATGCCATGCGCAGACTGGACGAATGCTGGCGAAAAGCCGGCGAGGACTATCAGGGAATTGTGCCTGGCTATTTCTACTACTTCGATGTGCCTCATAAGACAGAAGCGCATGGGATGGATTGGTTCGTTACGGAAATCCAAAATCTGATCAAAAGCCTTGAAAAGCATTATAAAGTCCAGATAACGGATGAAAAATTGCGGGAGGCAATTCATCTGTACAACAAAGGACGCCGGGCGATGAAAGTGTTGGAAGATCTGCGAGCAGAGGATGCCTTGAATATATCGGGGACCGATGTTTTTGCGGCCACCGTCGCTGGGACGGTTATCCCGAGGGAGGCTTATACCGATCTTCTGGAACAATGGTTGAAGAAACTGAAAAAAAACAGCAGGACTGCAAACGGAATAAAGCGTTTGATGCTGCTGGGCAGCATCAGCGATGATATTGACCTTGTGGAACTGGTGGAAAAGACGACGAACGCGGTGGTCGTAGCGGAAAATCTTTGCTTCGGAGTCCGTTATGAGGGCAACGAAATCACGGAGACCGGCGATCCGGTTGAATCCCTTGCAAAACACTATCTTGGGGAATCAGTATGTCCCCGTATGTATGGAAAATACAAAGAGCGGTTGGTTTTTCTCCAGGAAAAAATCAAGCGCGCGAAGGTGGACGGTGTCATCATGCAAAATATCCGTTTCTGCGATCTGCATGGAGCCGAGAATGCGCTTTTCGAACGTGACCTGGAGGCTGTGGGAATTCCATGCATAAGGGTTGAACGGGAATATGGTCCGCTGATCGAAACCGGAAGGATTAAATTGAGAATTAGCGCGTTTCTGGAAAGGATTGCTTAAGGAGGAATAAGATGAGACCCGAAATGGCGGAATACAATTATGATTGGTTGATGGGGTCGATGCTTTCCGCTGCTTCCAAGGTGGCCAACGGCACGCAAAAGGAGATCGAGCTTATCTACAAATACGCTCCATATGTAAGAAGCGTATTAGAGCCGTTTATCAGCGACGGAGAAGTTGGCATCCAGATGTTGAAACTGTTCGATCAGTACTATGAAAATATTCTGACCGCCCATGACAGGGGCAAAAAAATCGTGGCCACGACCTTTTGCTGCTCACCGAGCATCTTTTATGCCATGGATGTGGTTCCAATATGCACCGAGGTGCTGACCACCCTAGGTTGTATGGTCTGGAAAAGAGGAATGTTTGACTACCTGGACCACTGCGGCCAGGTGGGATTGCCGGAAACATCCTGCTCTTCCCAGCGAGGCGCCATGGGCGCTTATTTTGCCGGTCTCAGTGAGCCGATTGATTTTTTTTTCTGTGATACGCCAGGAATTTGCGATACCAACGCCAATGCTTTCGCCTTCGCGGCATCTTACCTGGACAAACCTTACTACCAGCTGAACTATCCGCATACCATCGGAGATGATCGCAGCCAAAAATACCACGTCGACGACTATAAGGAAGCGATTCGGTTTATCGAGGCCCAAACCGGTAGCAAGCTTGATTATGACCGCCTTGACGAGATCCTCCTTGAGGTGGAAAAGCAGGATGCCATGATCGCCGACCTGGAAGATATGTGCATGCTGAAGCCGTCGCCTTTTGCGCCGCTATACAACCTCGCGCTTTATGCGGGACGATTCACTTTCTGCGGGGCCAAGGAATATACGAAACTGCTTTCTCTGATGCTTGCGTCCTGCCAGAAACGGGCGGCCGAAGGCGTTTCCGGCTTGAAATGCGGGCAAGAGAAGCTCCGCGCCTATTTGTTATATATTGATCATTACACACTGAATATGAACTTCTGGAACTGGTTTGACCGGCACGGCGTCGCGCATGTCGGCGGAATGCTTTCGCATCATTTCAGGGACACGATCGCTTATACTAGGACGTTGGCAGGTTCTTCCTATGGTGTTGATCGATCATCTCCCGAGCGAATGCTCGAGAGCATCGCCCAAATGAATGCCCGGATGCCCATGGTTCGAATGATTCGGGGTCCTTATGACGGGCCGAGTATGTGGCTGGAAGAAACACTGGCGCTGGCGAAACATTTCGGTGCGGATTGTCTAATTTACAACGGAACGCCTGGGTGCCGCAATACCTGGTCTAATATTAAGCTGATGGCGCGGGATGTGGAAAAGCACGGCTACCCGGTCCACATAATGAATGATGACGCTTTTGATGATCGCGTCGAGTCCTGGGAGGCCACCCGAGAACGTCTTGAAGAATTTTTTACCGTAAGGGGGTTGCTATGAGCGTCGTTGCCGGATGTGATGTCGGATCCCGGACATCCAAAGCTGTAATTATGCAAAAGAATAAAATAATAGCGAGCCATATCATCAAGTCAAAGCCGCGACCTAAGGAATCTGCCGAAGTCGTCATGGGTGAAGCGCTTTCCGCGGCTGGTATTTCCATAAAGGAGATCGAATACTGTATCGGCACCGGATACGGACGCGAACAAATTCCTTTTGTCAAGGAAGTCATATCGGAAATATCCTGCCATGGGAAGGGTGCCCGCTGGCTGATGCCGACCACAAAAACGGTCATCGATATCGGCGGTCAGGACTGCAAAGCCATGAGAATCAGCAATGACGGAACCGTCGAACAATTTATGGCCAACGATAAGTGCGCTTCAGGAACCGGCCGCTTCCTGGAAGTCATGGCAACAGTGCTTGGGGTTGATATTGAAGAGCTTGGGGAGCTTTCCGGAAAGGCCAAGGCGCCGATTACGCTGACGTCCACCTGCACGGTGTGGGCCCAGGCCGATGTAATTAAATATATCAATTCCGGTGTTTCCGTCGAAGATATCGGCGCCGGTATCAATACGGCCATGGCACAGCGCGTGGCGATCCTGGTAAACTCAGTGAAGCCGGAGGGGGACATTCTCATTACCGGCGGTGTGGCTAAAAATGTCGGGGTGGTGGCCACGCTTGAGAAGTTGATCGGCAAAAAAATCAAACTGGCGCGAAAGGCCGATCCTCAGATTGCCGGCGCCATCGGAGCGGCATTGCTTTCAATGGAGAGAATCAACGGAAAGGGGAGGATGACCCAATGATCGTTGCGGGATGTGACATCGGTTCCTTGACCGCCAAAGCGGTCATTATGGAAAACGCTCAGGTTTTAGGGCAGGCAGTGATCCGGGCCGGGACAAGGCCCGCAAAATCTGCCGAGGAGGTGATGTCATTGGCGCTGGAAAAAGCGAAACGAACCATGGGCGATATCCGCTATGTGGTCGGAACCGGTTACGGACGGGAACAGATCCCTTTTGTCGACAGTGTTAAATCGGAGATTTCCTGCCATGCCAGAGGGGCCTGGCGCTTGATGCCGAGTGTCCGGATGATAATCGACATCGGCGGCCAGGATGCCAAAGCCACCCGCTTGGATGAAAATGGGACCGTCGTTCGCTATATGTATAACGACAAGTGCGCCTCCGGCACCGGACGGTTTTTGGAAATCATGGCGGATGCCTTGGAAGTGCCGCTGGAAGAGATGGGAAGTGTTGGCGCCCTGTCCAAAGAGAAACTGACGATATCCAACCAGTGTGTCATTTTTGCCGAAACTGAAGTCGTTTCCCTTATCAATGAAGGCAAAGAGAGCTGCGATATTATCAACGCCTTGCATGAGGCCCTGGCAAAGCGCGTGGCATCTCTGGCCAAAGGCATCGAAGTTCAAGAAGATGTTGTCATGACCGGCGGGGTTGCTAAAAACGCCGGTGTTTTCAAGGCCATCTCCAGGGCGTTAAAGGTGCCGATAAAATCGCTGGCGGGATGCGATCCGCAGATTGTCGGTGCTTTGGGAGCGGCGCTGTATGCCGAAGAACAAATAATAGGGTTGGGTTGATCGGGCAGTGTCCGTCCATCTCATTTTGAGATGGGCATTAGGCTGAGGGGGGAGATGAATGGATCTTTTTAACAAACAGCTTCGTGACATTGAGGCCTATCTCGCACAAAAGCGGCAAGAGGGAAAGGTGTCCGAATTTACAGGCCAAGTCCGGACAAACTGGCCTGAATCAAAAAACAGAAACCTCGTGCTGAGTCAGGATACGGCGGTCGAGCTCGGCAGCCCAAAGGATGCATCGACATCCTTCCTGTTGTGGCGCAACGGGCGTACTGGAACGAATACCGGCCGCATAACCGTGGTGGGCCCCGACCTGCAGCAAATCAACGCAACACACGTTTCGTTCGGTAAAATCGTGGTTGTGGAAGGAGAGGGCTTTCATCAGGGAAACAGCTACGAACGCTATCGCCGGCTGGAGCAGGTGAAATACGATGTCCATCTGAAGGGATACATGATGCGGGGCGTATCTCAATTCCAACGCGAATGGAGCCGCGTCAGCAAAACCGCCATCCGCAACGGATTTTCGTTTCGCCATCTCGGCAGCGCTTTAATGTATAAATTTTTAGAGCTGGAATTTGTCCGTTCGGTGACGGTTATATTCATTACCGCCGGTCGCAGCGATGTGATGGAGATGGAAACCGTTGCGGACAGTGTTGTGCAGATCATCGGAGCCATGAACAAAATGGCGCAAGAACTGTCTTTTGACTGTGATGCCTGCGAATTCAGTGATGTCTGCCGCGATGTGGCGGATCTGAGGTCCATGCGAAAAAAGCAGACCAGAAAAGAGGCGGTAAATGCATAACCGGGAAAATGACCGCACGAGAATCATCGCCTTGTGCGGTAAGGGCGGCGTCGGCAAAACGTCCATTAGTGCCGTACTTATCAAAGTTCTTACTAAAAATCCGAAAAGCCGGGTGTTGGCCATTGATGCCGATCCGGCCGTGGGCCTGGCGACGGCGCTTGGAATCGACGTGACTAAAACCGTCGATGATATCCGCAACGAATTGATCCGCCGGGTTGAGACCGGAAAAGGCGAAGACAAGGCGAACGTGGTTGCGCGACTCGATTACGAGATGTTTTCCGCCCTGGTGGAGAAAGAGAATCTGGCGTTTCTCGCCATCGGCCGGCCGGAAAAAGAAGGCTGTTACTGTCAGGTCAATCACATTCTCAAGGATATTATCGCCTCTTTGGTCGATAATTTCGACTACGTGATTATCGACGGTGAAGCGGGTGTCGAGCAGGTTAATCGGCGGGTGATGGAAAACGTAAGTCATCTGATTCTGGTTTCGGATGCTTCGGTTAAAGGGCTCAACGTCGCCAAAACCATTCAGGCCGTTTCGAATACCGCCATCAACTATGAAAGGTACGGATTAATATTGAATCGCATCCGGGGAGAAGAAGAAAAAGAAAAACTTTTCATTCCTCCCGGCCTCCATTTTTTAGGGTTTGTTCCGGAAGACGACAGCATACGCGGGTATGATATGGAGGGTCGAAGTCTTCTGGAAATACCGGAGTGCCTCGTCATCCAGGCGGTCAGAAATTGCATGGCCCTGCTGGGAATCCCGGTTTAGATTCAGGCGGCGGAAAGGGAAAGACGCTATTCGGCCTCCAGGCTGGCGGTAGCGGCCTTGATATGTATGAGGGAAAAAGCGGCAAAAGTTTTGGCTGCTTCCAGAGGATTCCCGCTTGCGATGCTTTCGTAGCTTCGCCGAACATGGCAGATTACTTCTTTGTGGTTTTCCGGCTTATGGGTTAGCGATGCCCACTGGACACGTTGGGCCGTAGGCATCAGTTCAAGGGCTATTTGTTCCACAATGGGGTTGGCGGAGGCTTTCAGGATTGTCCGGGCAAATTGAAACACTGCCTCGAGATATAGTTCGATATCCGTTTCCTTCAAACTATTCTCCATCTTTTTCAACGCATCTTTCAGAGTACTTAATATCTCTTTGTCAGCGTTTTGCGCGGCTTTGGAAAATGCGTACTGAAACAGAATATCAGCCGTTTCGTGGTAATTCTGTATCGAAGCAGGCGTAAATTCGGTTACGCGATAGCTGCCCTTTGGAGCCCGTTCCACCAGTCTATTCCGTTCCAGCATCCGCAGCGCGTCTCGTACGGGGCTTCGACTGACGCCCCATTCTTTGGCGATCTGCGTCTCATATATAATTTCGCCGGATTTTAATTCGTTGTGAACTATTTTTTTGCCGATGATGCCGGCCAGTTTGTCGGATAAATTTTCCTTTTCTAGCATATATTGATCCTGTTTGGCCTCTATTGTTCAACTGGATGTTCACTGTAGTCGTCATATTTCGATAATGGCACAATGGGTATCATTTTTCAAATAGTTCAAGTAAGCCGGGTAGTGACAACTATACTGTCCGCAGTTATAGCCCATTATTTGTCCAGTTTATTGGGGGTGCCAGTGAGGTGCCCGATGAGACGGACAGTGGTAATCAATTGATCGCGGGCGGCTCCCCTGCTATTCCTTGATCGTAACATTTCTCGTACTTGTATGACTTTGGTGGAGCCCCGTGCTTGGCTGGCCTCACTATTGTAAATGGCGCTGCAATGGAAGATATTCGGGTGGAGTGCTACAGCGGCTATCGTGGCGAGCAGACCCCGCAACGTTTCTGGTTAGGCGAGCGCTGCGTCGGGGTGTGCCGGGTGGTCGACTGCTGGCTGGCCCCCGACCATCGCTACTTTAAAGTGATGGGCGACGACGGGGGCTTGTACATCCTGCGCCACGATCCCCACGGCCAGCGATGGGAGATCACCTATTTCCGTCAGATCTCGCCGCCCGTCTGACTCGGCGCTTCTTCCTCGATCTCCTGTTCGTCGGCGGGGCTGACATCATCGGCCGAAGCTTTCTCGATGATGGGAATGATCAGTTTCTGCTGGATGTGCAGGTCGGCCAAATCCGCTTCGGGGTTGCAGTGTTTGAGTAGCCACATGGGAATGGCAAATTTGGTTTGGCACAGGGTCCAGTAGTTGTCCCCGTTCTGCACGGAGTAGTCCTGCAACTCACCGATACGATAGACCGCGAAGAAGTCCTCCTGCAGGCTCTTATGGAATTCATAGCGGTTTTGCTCGAAGGCCTGAGCGCCGACGCGGTGCAAGGGGATCTTGATCTTTTGATGCAGCTGAAGCACGCTGCTGAAACTCAGCCCGTTGAGATTGCGGATTTGCTGCGTACGCACATCGGCCCACTCCGCATAGTGGCCCAGGGTCTCTTCGATTTCCACCTGGATAACGCCCACCGGTCGCCCTTCAACTTGCAGGATGCGTTCAAAACCCACGTCCGCGGTCACGATCTGATCATTGCTCGCTTGCTGGCGCAGGGCCTCGATGGTGAGAGGCGACGCCGGCCCAAGTTCCGTGCGCGGCAGGGGGATGACCGAAGCCAGCATGGGTTGTGGATATTGCTCCAAGGGCGGCTCACTGCGGGCAGGGGCCGGTTGTTCGGCCTTCTGTGCAGGCTGCTTAGCCTCCAGCACCGCCTGCGCTACCGTCTGTGCCGGCCGCTCAGCCTTTAGAACTGGCTGCTCAACCTTCACGACGGGTTGCTCAGCCGTCTGGAGCGGCTCTTCAGCCTTCGGTGCCGGTTGCACACTCGCCACTACCAATTGTTCTGCCTTCAGTACCGGTTGCTCGACCGTCTCTACCGGTTGTTCGGCCTTTTGTAGCGCTTGCGCGACGGCCGGCGTTTCGGCGGCGGCCACCAGAATCGGAGTGCTCGGTTCGACCACCGGAGTCACTGGTTTGGTCGGACGTTCGCCGCGCGCGGGGATGCGCAGGGTTTGGTGGGGAAAAACCGTTGCGCGCCGGTCGAGGTTGTTGGCTAACGCCAGTTCGGCCACCTCCACGCCATGGGAGCGGGCGACCTTGCTGGCCGTATCGCCGGGTTGGACCGTGTAAAACAGGCTCGGTTTCTGATCGTCATGATAGAGCTCTTCTGGGATGGCTGCGGCCACGACGGTTTCCACACGTTCGGAGGCCTCCGGCAGGCGCAGGGCATACCCTTTGGGCACATGTTTTTGCCCACCAAGAACCGGTTGGCGCAGTGCGGGGTTCAACTGCTTGAGCGTCTGTGGATCGATGCCGAAATGCTCGCTGAGCTTGGCAAAAGGGGCAAATCCATCCAATTTGTGGATCCGGTAGGGCACGGGACTATCCAAAGCCAGGTTGGGGAAATACTCTTGATGATTGGAGGCTACGTGTCGGGCGGCCAGGAATTCCGAATAAAAATTGCGCGACGCGAACTTGAATGAGCGGCTTTGGTACGATTGATACACTTGGGCATATCCGCCATGCAGCGCTTTGGCGCGCTGCATGCCACCAGTGCCGTGGTTATAGGCAGTAAGGGCAAGGGGCCAATCGCCAAGCTGAGCGTAGTTCTCCTTGAGCAATTGGGCGGCGGCGTAGGTGGCCGAAATCGGGTCGCGCCGCTCGTCCACGGCATAGCCCACTTGCATGAAGCGTTTGCCGGTCCGGTTGGTGAATTGCCACATGCCGGCGGCTCCGGACTTGCTGTAGGCCTGGGGATTGAAGGAGGACTCCACGTGCGGCAGATAGGCCAGATCCTCGGGCAATTCGTATGATTTGAAGATGGAACGGATCTGGTCAATATAAGCGCCCGAGCGTACCAGGCCGTCCTGGAAGCGATCCTTCTGACCGATCTGGCAGCGCACGCGATCGGCCGCCTGGCGGAACTGAGCAGCAATGCGCGGCTCGGCGAACAGCGCGGCCACGCGCTGGCACTCCGGATCTGGGTGATCGGGGCGTTGCGCGAGGCGCTTGAGGATCTGCTCGTACTTCTCGTTGGTCTGTTTCATCCGCCGGCGATTGGTCCGATCGGCGCCGGGAGCATTGTAAGGCAGCAGATCGATCACCTCGTAGGTGATATTCAGATCCTCATTGTCATGCACGATGCCCTGGCAAGTCGTGTAGGTGGCGTATACTTTTGTCCAAAAAGCGACATTGGGGGCGATCACCTCCGGAATGGGGAAAGGGTCGGTATTCGCCGGGAGGCTGGAGAAGTTCAAGAGAACCAAAAGGGCCAACAGCCCCGCTGCTTTTGCCGTTCGTGCAGGATTCATGCGCCAATGTCCTTCGATGGAATAGATTATTTGGGAACAATTAGGATTCGAGGTAGCAAAATATGTACCATATGGCAGCCGAGTCTTAATGTGTGCAAACACCCTTAATTGGCGCTATGTTAATCGATAACCCGTCATGGGGTCCAGCCCAAAAGTGTCAAAAAAAAGACAGGGCTGACAATTTGCGGTTGCCGTCGCACCCATGCCCCGGTTGCGCCGTCGAAGGCTACTGAATCGCCCTGCTGAATCGCGCTTGCAATTGGAGGGGTTCGGTTCTACATTCCCGCCCGATCGCTCAATGGTTCCATGGACGGTCGAAGCGTTCGGATGGAAGTGGGGGCCGACTGCATCCCGGTCGCCCATCCAACCATTCAAGTGCCTTGACGGCAAGGACAGATCCAATGAAAATCCAAATTCAACATATCCCGACCCAGGGGACCACGTTGGCCTACAGCAAAGAGGTCAAGGAGTTTTCGGTTCTTAAAACAGTGATGGAAGAGGGCGGGTGTCGCTTTTTAGGCCCCATGACCATCGAGTTGACGGTGGTGCCGGAGCGGGACCTGTTCAAGGTCAGTGGGGGGATCGGCGCCGATATCCAACTTGCGTGCAGCCGCTGCCTGGTGGAATTTGAAAGTCGGCTGGCGTGGCGTTTCACATTGCGCTTTTCCCGGGCCATTCCCGAAGAGCTCCATGCGGACGGAGAGCAGGAGGTTGAGCTCACCGCCGATCAGATCGGCTTGATGTTTTTCAAAGGTGACGAGATCGACTTCAAGGACGCGGTGCAGGAACAGGTGGTTTTGGCCTTGCCTTACAAACCGCTATGCAGCGAGGAGTGCAAAGGGCTCTGCCCGCACTGCGGGACCGACTTGAATGTAGAATCGTGCGGGTGTACCGGCGGCCGGTCGAGCAGCCCCTTCGCGGTATTGCAAAACCATGAGTGGCGCTCCCGCAACCCGGAGAAGAAATAAATGCCGCGTCAACGCTGCATGCAGCGCCGATAAGAAAGGAAGTGGCGCGGATTCGCAATATTCGGGCGATGGTACCATGTCGATCAAACTGCTGGCCCGCGATCTTTATCGCTATCAAAAAGAAGTCGAACGTTTGGAGCGGGAACTGGCGGCTTCCACCCCTGAAATGCGCCCAGGCGTCGAAGAGAGACTGCGCCAGGCCAAGGCCGAACGGGATTGCTTGCGTCGCGCTTTGGATGGAGAGATCGGGCGCTGAGGCTGAAGATTACGGATTCTAATTCTGGATAGACACAAAATAATCAGGATTGACGTCGCGAGTGGCTTTTACTATGAGGCGAGGAGGGAGTGGTTAACAAAAAATACTTTAAGGTTAACGTTTTCAGAAAGGGAGGGGCATGTTCAACTCAACGATTCTGAATATCGCGGAGAAAATAGCCACTTACGACGACTGGCGCATTTCCCGCGAACAGGCGTTGGCGCTGATTCCGGAGAATCCCGAAGCGGCCATGGATCTGATCAGCTGCGCCAACAAGATTCGCCAATGGTTCAAGCAACAGCAAATTTTCAAATGCGGCATCGCTAACGCTAAAAGCGGACGCTGCCCGGAGGATTGCGCCTTTTGTGCCCAATCAGCTCACCACCAAAGTCGCATTGCGGAATATGCGCTACTCGGCGTGGACGAGCTGGTTCAAAGCGGTCTGCGGCTGGCCGCGGCCGGCGCCAACAACTACTCCATAGTGACCAGCGGCACAGCCCTGGATGATTCGGAAATCGACACCGTGTGCAAGGTGGCGCAAACCCTAAGGGACAAGAGCGATCTGCGCATATGCGCCTCGTTGGGGATGTTGACCGAGCGATCGGCGCGCAAGCTCAAGGCGGCAGGCATCTCGCGTTACCATCACAATTTGGAGACGGCCCACAGCCACTTTGACCAAATATGCACCACCCACGACTATGAAGAGGATATCCAAACCGTGCTGACGGCGAAAGCCGCAGGCCTGGAAGTTTGCAGCGGAGGCATTTTCGGCATGGGCGAGTCATGGGAACAGCGTGTAGAGATGGCTTTCCTTCTGAAAGAGCTGGATGTGGACGCCATTCCCATCAACTTTCTCAATCCTATCGAAGGCACGCGCCTCGCACAGCGCTCCCTGCTGCCGCCACTGGAGGCCTTGGCCTGCATCGCTTTGTTCCGCTTCATCCATCCGCGCAAGGAGATCACGGTCTGTGGCGGCCGCGAAGTCACCTTGCAAGATTTTCAATCGTGGGTCTTTTTTGCCGGCGCCAATGGGCTGATGGTGGGCAACTACCTGACCACCCAGGGCCGCAATATCGGAGCGGATTTGGAGATGATCGCCAATATGGGGTTGAACGACGCTCCCGCTGAAGGGGGCCGGTAAACGCTCCATTGGTATTTGCTTGCATTTTTACTTTGAAAACAGCGGCACCCGTGATATCAGCTATGTTCAGTTCATGCGGACCCACAAACTGAGATGGATGTTGTCTTCCAGCCGTGTTGATCGGAGAAATGTTTTTCTTCTCTGCTTGCCACCGAATTACGATCCATAGTTGAGTGCGCAATTTCAAACGAGATACACAAGGGTTTTGCGTTCTTTGTGGATCAGCACCATTGCCAATTTCCGATTGGTGATTACATCTTGCCCACTGCAAAAACGGTTTGGCATTGCAGTGTGAGATTATAAAGGCTGATTCGTTCTTGGCGTTCATCATAACATGAACGTTACCCCCAAACTCGTTCTTAGATACTCCTGATCACACGGTTCGCGGGCATGTGGCTGCGCACTGATCAGGTTCCTTATTAATGGGAAAGGAGATTGACATGGTAGTAAAGAGATGGGTGTGGTTTGCAGCTTTGATGGCATTGTTTATGGGATTTTATGGTTGCGCGGGGCAGCAATTATCAGCGCCGCCGGCATTCACCCCACAGCCGATTGAAAAGGGTGCCTGGATCCAGAAGGCGGACAATTTGGTTTTTGTCTTGGATGCCTCCTCTTCCATGTTGGAAGGTTATAAAGGGGTGGAGAAGTTCGCCCTGGCGCGCAATGTGGTGGCCAATTTCAATCAAACCATGCCCGATATGACCCTGCAAACGGCTGTGCGCACCTTCGGGCACGATCCAGGGGTGTCGCCCAGCAGCACAATGCTTGTGTACGGTCCGGTAGCCTATTCACGCACGGGTGTCGCCGAAGCGCTTAAAAAGGTTGCCAGGGCCGGCGGCCCCAGTCCCATTGGAAAGGCGCTGACCGAGGCGGCCAATGACCTGAAGGCCTCGCAAGGCAAGATCGCCGTCGTTCTGGTCAGTGACGGCAAGGATATGACCGCCGAAGCATTGCCCGCGGCCAATGCCTTGAAGAGCATGTACGGCGATCGGCTGTGCATCTACACGGTATGCGTTGGCGACGATCCGGCCGGCCGCGATCTGATGGCCA
>JBAQGR010000075.1:0-5011 GCA_049287895.1 Desulfatitalea sp. | reverse complement strand
CACCAGCAATGACGCCACCACGATCCTGGAACATTGCACCATTCAGTATGCCGGCAGCGGCGGCCAAGGGAGCGTAAACCTCCAGCAGGCCTCACCGACCATTCGTAACACCACCATCGCCAACAGCAGCGGCTACGCGATCAACATCGCCAACGGTGCCCCGACCATCGACGGCTGCCAGTTCAACAACAACGGTAATTATGATCTCTGGTACAGCGGCACCGTCGGTGGATCGATTGCCAATTCCACCATCAACAACGGTATCTATCTTCAGGCCACCGGTTCAGTGGGCTTTACAGCGAACACGCTCAATCAGAACAACACTTATCCCATCAAGGTGTATGCGGATAACGTAGGCCCCATCGTCAACGGCTGCACTTTCAACAACGTCACCGGTGCCAGCTACCTTGAGATCACCAGCGGCAATGTCACCAAGGACGCCACCTGGACCGCAGCCATCCCCTATGTCCTCTCCGGTTACTCCTTTGTCCAGGGCACAGATGGCGCGGACGCTATCACCACCCTGACCATCTCCCCTGGCGCCGTGCTCAAGTTCAACCAGGGCCGCTACCTGAACATCGGCGCTGCATCGGGCAGCCCAGGGGCCCTGATCGCCCAGGGCACAGCGGCCAACCCCATCCTCTTTACTTCCAACCAGGCCACGCCCACGGCCGGTTACTGGAACCAGATCAAGTTCGATGACACTGCCAACGATGGCAGTACGTTTCTAAGCCACTGCGTGTTCGAATATGGGGGCAGCGGCAGCCAGGGCATGCTCAACCTCAGCAACGCCAAACCCACCATCGCCTACTGCAACCTCCGGTACAGCAGTCATGCCGGCATCAATGTTACAGGCAGCGGCAGCACCGGGGCCACCATCAACTGCAACACTTTCAGCAACAACCTTTACGGTCTTTATGTCTCCAATGCCCTGCCGCTGATCCAGCAGAACAACTTCAACGCTAACACCAACTACGGCCTTTACTACTCCAGCGCCGGCACCTTGAACGCCGAAGACAACTGGTGGGGCGCGGCCGCAGGCCCCAACACCACCGGCGACCGGACATACGGCAACGTGGATGCCGAGCCGTGGTCCAATGCCGAAAACCAATGTATTGTTTCCGGAGCGAACCATCCGCCCAACACGCCCAACACACCCAATCCAGCCGATAATGCCGTCCGCGTGACCCTTGCCTCCGCCAGCGTCAGCTTGCAGTGGAGCGGCGACGACCCCGACGTGCTCGATACGGTCACATACACCCTCCGATGGGGCACCAGCGCCGGGAGCCTTGTGCTCCTGGCAGCCAATATCGAGACCAATCAGTATTCCGTGCCCGGTTTGACCCAGGGTGCAACCTACTATTGGCAAGTCACCGCCAAAGACAATGGCGGCCTGGAAGCAATAGGACCGGTGTGGCATTTTACTACCAACGGCGACCCGCCCGATTTGGTCGTCGCCAGCTTGAGCACCAATCCGGCCGGCCACCTTCAAGCTGGCCAGGGCGTTTCTCTGACAGCCCAAGTTCGCAATCTTGGTACCGGCCCGGTGGTGGATGCTTTCAGTGTCGGCTTCAAGGTGGATGGTGCCGTCATCGCCAACGTGCCGGTCACGGCAATCATCCCGGCCGGAGGAACAGTACCCGTCATTCAGTCCTGGACCTACAGCGCCGGCAACCCCAGCCTGGAGGTGACCGCCGATGCCCAGAGCTCGGTCGCTGAAACCAACGAGCAGAACAACCGTTTGATAGCCCTGCTCTCCGAAGTGGCCGACAATACGCCGCCGGCTATAGTGAGCACCGCGCCATCAAACGGTTCCTACCTTCAACAGCTTCAAGCGATCACCCTGACCATGGCGGACAGCCAAAGCGCCATCGACGATGCCGCCGTGCTGGCAAGTCACGTCGTGCGGGATGGCAACCAACAACCCGTGGCCGGCACAAAGACCGAAGCAAACGATACCTTTACATTCACGCCCAATAGTTTGCCTATGGCCGACGGTGCCTACCAGGTGTCGCTCACAGCCGCTGACATATATGGCAATACGCAAGTCTGTGGCTTTGATTTCACCATCGATACCCAGCCTCCTGGAAAGCCGATCATCACCGGTGGCACCGTAGCCAGCGGCACCATCCAACCACGGCCGACCCAGAATAGCTCGGAACAGTTCATCGTGACGCTGACCGGCACACGGGAAGCGGGCACCAGCGTTTGGATCAATGGCACTCAAATGGTCGCGCCAGGTCAAGCCGATTGGTCGGTGCAACTTACGCTGCAACCCGGCGCCAATGCCACGGAAGTATGGCTCGCGGATCTGGCCGGCAATCGGGGTGTTTCTGAGTGGGTGGACTTGTTGATGCTATCCGAGACAGGAATTCATTACCAGTACAATGAAGCCGGAAGAATGAAAAAGGCGTTTTAAAAATAGAAAGGAATAAGCCTGTGATAAAGAGAATACTGAGGGCCTCATTCATTTTACTTTGCGTGTTATGTCCTGAAATATCATTCGCTAGAGACCCTTCGGTTATCTATACTGACTATCTTTTTGACAACTATCAGGAATGCATGGATGCTTGCTACGGGTGCGTGTGGTCAAGCCCGCCCCCATGGAATCAAGGAAGTGGCGCATGCAGAATGGATGAATATGCCCCTGAATATATAGGAACCAATGTGGGTTGCATTACAGCTCTAACCCCTCCAGGCACAGTCCCCATCTATGTTAATTGCTACTACTATTTAGCTGATCCCCCTGTAGACGACTGCTGCAAGGAAGAGGAAGGAACCTGTTGCCCTCCCGGGGTACCAAAGTGCCCGAACGATAAGGTCGGCAATCCGATCAGCGTGATCTCAGGCAACAAGGAGGAGACAGAAACTGACCTCCAATTCAATACTTTCCACGAGAAGGGTTTCAAATTCTACCGAACCTACAAAAGTCGTTCTGAGATAAGTTCCGTGCTGGGTTTCGGCTGGACCCACAACTATCATGTCGTAATGGAACAATTCCTATCTGCATCCACCTATGCCTATCAGATCAAAGACGAATCCGGCCGAAATCACCATTACCAGGACATCGACGGTGATGGCACCTACATCGGCATCATGTCCACCAAGGGCACTCTGGTCCACGAACCCGACGGCACCTTCACCTGGCACCGCAGCAATGACATCACCTATACCTTCAATCAAAACCTTCAGTTCATCGCCAAAACCGATGGCAACGGTAATGTTCAATCCCTCGCCTATGACGCCGAGGGCCTATTGGAGTCGGTGACGGACCAAGCCACGGGCCGGGCCATTGGCTTTCACTACAATGTCGCCAACCGCATCGACTATATCACCGGGCCAATAACGACCGCGGTACCGGACGGCATCTGGTTCAGATACCAATACGATACCAACGGTAACCTCACGCGTGTAGAGTATGCCGACAGCAATAACGGCAGCGACCCCTCGGGGTTCGAGTATATTTACGCCGACCCCAACGCCCCGCACAACCTCACCGAAAAGCGCAACCTGGCGGGCGAGTTCCTCTCCTCCTGGCAGTACGATGCTTTGGACCGCGCCTGGAAGAATATCACCCGCGACGGAAAAGGCGTCACCATCACCTACAATGGTAGTAGCGTGTTGGTAACAGACGCCCATGGCGTACAAAAGACTTACACCATCGCCACGGTCAACGGTCGCCGCCGGATTACGGCCGTCACCGGTGCCAACGGCTGCACCAGTTGCGGGGGCGGCAACGATGCCGTGCGCTACGGGTATGACGAAGAGGGCCGGGTCAACGAGATCGAGCATGCCAACGGCCGCATTGATCTTTACACCGATTTCGACGCCCAGGGCCGCTATACTACCGAAGTACAGGCCGACGGCACGCCCCAGGCGCGCACCTTTCACTACACATACCATCCGGCCACGGGCGACAAGCTGAGTGTCACCGAATCCTCAATATTGGGCAGCGGCACCAAAGAGACCTACTTCGACTACGACGATGACGGTAACGCGGCGCCCAACGAGGCGCCCACGCGGTTGATGCACCGCCAGATCGAGCGTGGTTTTACCTACTCCGCTGCTGGCACGGTCGCCGCGTATGAACACATCACCACTTACACCTATACGTCCAAGGGCCAGGTGCTGACCATCGACGGCCCGCTGCCCGGCACCCAGGATACGGTCAGCTACACCTACGATCCGGTTACCGGAGACCGCCTCACCGAGACCCGGCCCCTGGTGGGAACTACCACCTACACCTATGATGCGGCCGGCAACATGGAGAGCGTCACCGATCCCAACGGCGTCGCCACTGTCATCACTTACGACGGCCGCAACCGGCAGCTCTCCACCACGCGCAACGGCGTGAGCCAGTCCCGCACCTACACGGCCGCCGGCGAGATCGACACCGCCACCGATCCCTTGGGCCGCACCATGGAGTACACTTACAACGCCGCCGGGTTCGTGGAAAAGATCGTCGATCCCACGGGCAACTTCATCTACTACGGCTACAACGCCCAGGGCCGGCGCACCGAAGAGTCGATCTTCGGGGCCGACAACGTCCAGACCCACTATCGCGGCACGGACTGGGGCAATCCGGCCACCAACCCGGACCTGGCCCCCGGAAAGCCCTGGAAGAGCCTGCACCGCAACGCCGCCGACAGCGCCAATCTGGAAACCGTCTATGCCTATGACGATGCCGGCAACCTGGCCTCGGTCACCGACGCCGAAGGCAAGGCCACCACATATCACTACGACCTGTTCAGCCGCCTTTACCAGGTGGTCCAGCCCGGCAACGTGACCACCACCTACGCTTACGACCGCCACGGCAATCTCTCCTCGGTCACCGACGCCGAAGGCCACGTGACCGCCTACGACTATGACGACCTGGGCCGCCTGGTGGAGACCGATTCGCCCGACACCGGCACCACCCTGTACAGCTACGATGCGGCCGGCAACCTGCGCTTCAAGGTGTGGAACGCCAACAGCATCGAGTACCGGTACGACCTTCTGGGCCGGCTCACCC
>JBAQGR010000074.1:0-15997 GCA_049287895.1 Desulfatitalea sp. | reverse complement strand
TGGCAATGTGGCCTATGTTATGGAGAGCGTGCGCGACGTCACTCGCCAGAAGAACCTGGAACTGGCCCTCAAGGAGACGGAAGCCTTTGTCGAAAAAGTGATTCTGGGTTCGCCCATCGCCATCGTGGCCGCCGACCGCTATGGCCATATCCTTTTGATGAATCCGGCCGCCGAAGAGCTGTTCGGTTACGCCAATCCATTTGCCATACGGCATATCACCGCGGATCAGCTCTACCCGCCGGGTACGGCCAGCAGCATCATGCGGCAGCTCAAAGAGGGCGGGGGCAAGTTGCCTGCGGTGGAGAGCACCATCGTCAACTCCAACGGCGAAAGAATCCCCGTGGAGCTGAACGCATCGATCATCTATGAAGACGACGAAGAGGTCGCAACCGTGGGAATTTACACCGATCTGCGCGAAAAGCTGGCCGTGGAAAGCAAGCTCAGGGAGACCCGTGCCCAGTTAGCCCAATCGGAAAAGATGGCCTCCCTTGGGCAGCTGGCCGCCGGTGTGGCCCACGAGATCAACAACCCACTCACCGGTATTCTTTTCTACGCCACCCTGAAGTTGGAAAATCTGCGCGCGGACGATCCTGAGCGACCCGATGTGGAGGCGGTGGTCGAAGATGTCAAGCGCTGCAAGGAGATCGTGCAGAATCTGCTGGCCTACAGCCGCCAATCCAGCCCCATGAAGGACATCATCCAACTCAACGCCATCGTCAACCAGAGCCTGACCCTGATCCGCGACCCCAAGATGTTCCACAACGTGCGCGTGGAGCGCGAGCTGTCCGATGAGATGATGCTGATGCATGTGGACAAAAACCAGATCAGCCAGGTGATCATCAACCTAGTGATCAATGCCATCAGCGCCATGGACGGCACCGGGGTATTGACTCTGCGCACCTATCGGGATAAGGCCGTGGGCAAGGCCTATTTGGAGGTGGTCGATACCGGCTGCGGCATCGCGCCGGATAGTCTTTCCAAAATTTTTGATCCGTTTTACACCACCAAAGGTCCGGGAGAGGGTACGGGCCTGGGCTTGAGCACCGCCTATGGGCTGGTCAAAGAGAACAAGGGCGAGATCCGCGTGAAGCAAACCAGCGCCCAGGGCACCACTTTTCTATTGGAATTCGAGCTGTACCAGGCAACGCATGATATCGAAGCAGCAGAAGGAATGTGATCCTTGGCACCATCCGGCTCCACCACCATGACAGACGGCAAGTGTATGGCAGATTTCAGAAAAACCAGCGTATTGATTGTGGACGATGAAGATCGCATCCGGCATGTATGCAGTAAGATGCTCACCAATGAAGGGTACGATGTGGCCCAGGCGGAGAACGCCGAAGTTGGCCTGAGCATGGTGGCCAAGCGCCACTACGACATCATCCTCTTGGATCTGCTGATGCCGGGCATGTCCGGTCTGGAGGCTCTGGGCCATATTCGAGGCAAACATCCCGATACGGTAGTGATTGTCATCACCGGCTACGCTACCCTGGACCACGCCGTGGATGCCATGAAGAACGGTGCTTTCGACTTCGTCTCCAAGCCCTTTTCGCCCCAGGATTTGCGCCTGGTGGTCACCAAGGCCATCGAGCACATCCGCACCTTGCAGGATATCTCCAACGAAAAATCGCGCATGCGCACGATGATCAATAGTCTCTCCGGCGGGGTGATGGCCACCGATACCCGCAAGCAGGTGGCCCTGGCCAACCATGCCTTCATCAATCTCATCGACTATCGCGGCCCCAGCCCCATCGGCCGGCCGGTGAATGAGCTGGTGACCGACGCCACCCTCTTGGACTTGATCGACAAGGCCCTATCCATGCCGTCGGACCAGTTTGTCGAGGCCACCGCGGAGATCACCGTCAACCCCCAGACCCAGGGCCAGGAGCGCATCATCGGCGTGCGTTGCGTTCCCTTCCGCGACCGCCTGGATCGGACCCTGGGTACCATCACCGTGTTGCACGACATCACCACCGTGAAGAAGATGGACCAGATGAAGTCCGACTTCGTCGCCCTGGTCTCCCACGAAATTCGCGGACCGCTCAACTCGGTGCTCATGCAGCAAAAAGTGGTTCTCGATGAACTGGCTGGGCCAATCACCGACAAACAGCGCGAAATTCTCCAGCGTGCCTCGGAAAAGATCCAAGCCCTGGTCAGCCTCTCCAGCGAACTACTGGACCTGGCCAAAATGGAGTCGGGCCTGATCACCATGGAAAAGGAAAATCTGCAACTGGCGCCCATTCTGGCCGACCAGGCGCTCTTTCATCTGCCCAAGGCTCAGGCCAAAGCCATCAGCCTGGAGTTGGCGCCACTGCCCGACCTGCCGCCGGTGCTGGCCAACCGCACCAATATGGAGGAAGTACTCTCCAACCTAATTACCAACGCCATCCACTACACCCCCGAAAAGGGTCGCGTGATCGTCTCGGCCGCCCGTGAGACGGATTACGTGTGCATCAAGGTGTCCGATACCGGGTTCGGCATCGCACCCGAAGATCTGGCGCGCATCTTCGACCGTTTCTACCGCGTTAAAGACGAAAAAACCCGCTACATCATCGGCACCGGCCTGGGCCTGCCGATTGTCAAGAGTATCGTCGAAGCCCATCACGGACGCATCGAAGTGACCAGCGAAGTGGACAAGGGAAGTACTTTCGCGGTCTATATCCCTATTGCGTTAAAGTAGCGCCCATTAAGCATTTAGGTATGGGCATATACTAATCTTCTTGATGGTCATGCAATTTTGTAAAGAGATGAAAGTAGACGTCGGAGATATATACGATGCCGATCGGTCTTTGGTTTTCAAGCACCGGAAGGCGGCGGTATCTGTTCTTGACCATGCGATCCAAAAGAACCATTAGATGTTCGTCGGGTGCGGCGCCGACGACGTTGGTGCTCATGATCTGCTTTACTTTTTTCTTTTCGAGTTCCTGGATGAGATCTTTGATTTGCCCCTTCCAGGAGAGATCTTCGCCGCTGATACCACGGTTCAGAAACGAGGGACGCAAATGATAAAGAATGTCAAACATTGTCACCACACCGGCCAGTTCGCTTGACCCGTCCACAACGATGAGGCTGATCGTTTTGTGACCGGTGGCGCGGACTTTGCCGTTTAGAATCATTTCAATGGCTTTGCTCGCCGGTGCACTGGCATGAATCTTGTCAAATTCTTTTTCCATGATGTCCCGCGCTAATAATGTCATTTTCTTTCTGCTCCTTTTGTTCATTTTTCTATCGTCAGAATACCTTAACTCAAAACGTATTTGCCATCTCTCCATCCGCGTCCATCCAGGCGGGGAACTCGGTCCGAAAGCTTTCCAGCAGGCCGCGATCCAAGGTGGTGGTCTGCGTCCGCTCCATCTCTTTTTCTTCAAAAAGAACTTCGCCTGCGGGCGCGATGACCGCCGAGTACCCGTCATACGCCAAGCCCTTGCCGTCCTTGCCCACCCGGTTGACGCCGATCACGTAGGCCTGGTTTTCGATGGCCCGTGCCCGCAGCAGCGTACGCCAATGGGCGGATCGCCGGGCCGGCCAATTGGCCACGAAAAGGGCCAGATCGTAGGCCTGGTTCAGGTTACGCGTCCAGATGGGAAAGCGCAAATCGTAGCAGATGAAGGGGCGGATGCGCCAGCCCTTGATCTCCTGCGTCAGGTGACGATCGCCGGCGGTGAATACTTTCTCTTCGCCGGCATAGCGGAACAGGTGCTTTTTGTCGTAGGCAGCCAGCCTGCCGTCGGGCCGCGCCCAGAGGAGGCGGTTGAAATAGCAGCCGTTGTCCTGGATCATCAGGCTGCCGGTGATGGTGACGCCTTTGACCGCGGCCTTGGCGCGCAACCACGCTACGGCCCGGCCCTCCATGGGTTCGGCCAGCCGGCCGGCATCCATGCTGAAACCGGTCGTGAACATTTCGGGCAGGACGATCAGGTCCGTGGGGGTGTCCAGCCGGTCGATCTTGGCACCGAACAAGGCCAGATTGGCCTCGGCGTCCTCCCAGGCCATATTACTCTGGATGAGGGTGACGGTCAGATCCGGCATAAGCGCTCCGCGGCTTGGGTCAGGGTTTGATCTTGTTTGGCAAAGCAGAAGCGCAGCACACGGTGGTCCCGGCGGTCATGGTAGAAGACCGAGGGCGGGATGGCCGCCACGCCGTATTGGGTGGTCAAGCGCTGGGCAAAGGCCTCATCCGATTCATCTGAAAATGCCATTATAAACCGACTCGAACCTTAACTTCGAACTTCAAACTCTTTTATATCATAATTTCCTGCCATCTTCCTTGCTTCTTCCGCTACCGCGCGTTGCAGCGCTTCGGGCTCTAAAACCGTGGCCCCGGCACCCCACTTCAATATCCAGTATTTGATCTCCTCCAGGCCGGCCACCCGGGCGCTGAAGACCAGGCCGCCGTCCTCCTGGGTTTCCAGCGTTTGGGTCGGATGCCAGATTTTTTCCTGAATATAGCCCGCCACGCCGGGCGCAAACCGGATGCGTACCCGAACCGGATCACCCTGGAAGACGCCGAAGCTGTTCTGCATGAAGGCATTGGCGTCAAATCCCTGGGGCGGATCGAAGCGTTGGTCCAATAGCTCCAACCGCTCGATGCGATCGATGGCAAAGAGCCGCAGCGCCTGGCGCAGGTGGCAAAAGCCGATCAGGTAAAAAGTCTCATCGTAAAACCATACGCGGTAGGGCGCCACCCGGCGCTGGGTCGACTCTTGCCGGCCCATGCTGAAGTAATCGATCAAAAGATAGCGCTGTTCCTGGGTGGCGGTATTGACCTGGGCCAATGTCTCCTGGAAGCGCCGATAAGGCTTGTGGGCCTTGACACCCACCTCCAGGCTCTGCCCCAGCTTGTCCAGGTAGCCGATATACTCGGGCGGCAAGGTGGCTTTGACTTTTTCAAAAAGGGCTGACAGCGAATCGAAGATGGCCGTGCCTTCGAGCACCTTGAGCATGTTGCGGCTGAAATAGAGTGCCATCAACTCGGTCAGATTCAAGGGCAGGGGCATCGGCCGGCGGCCAGTATCCATAACGGTCCAGAAGGTTTTGGCGCCTTCCTGCTCGGTGTACAAGGGAAAACCGGCCATCTGCAGGGCCTCCAGGTCGCGGTACACCGTGCGTGAATGGCACCCCAGCTCGGTGGCCAACTCACCCGCCGATTTGCCTCGGACGGATGCCATCAAGCCCTGGATGATTTTCCACTGGCGACTGAGTTGATCGCCCCGTGCCATGGGACCCCTTTAAGGTGATGACGCTTGTTTGGGACTCATCTCAAAAAGCAAAATGGTCCTTTTTTCATTTTCGCATCGCAGGCTGGTTTTGCGCACGCGGATGTCGTAGCCGGCGGCCATCCGCTCACAGAAACGCACCCCCGTGGCGCGCACCCCCTCGGCCAGGACGATCCGCCCCTGGGGGTGAAGATATTTCTGGAAGACCGCGGTCAACAGATCGATGATAGGGTTGCTGTAAACAATTTCCGATCCGATGATCAGATCGAATTGGCCCTCCATATCGGGTTGCGCCCAGTCCAATCGGTGGATGGCGGCGTCGGGGCAATGGTTGAGCAGGGCATTGGCTCTTAGAAATTCCAAGGCATGGGGGTCGTATTCGGTGATGGTCACGCGATGGCCGAAAGCCGCGGCGGTAATGCCGGCTACTCCCAGGCCGGCGCCTAGCTCCAGAATTTGCAGGGGGGGCGCCACCGGCGGCAGGTGGGCCATATATTCGGCCAATACCGCGGAGGCTTCCCAAATCTTGGCCCAAAGGGGGAACCCTTTGAGCGGATCGTCGGGGTCGATGAAACTATCGATCTCCCTGGGCTTGATGAATTGGAGCCGGCGGCCATGGATCACTACCGGAATGGTTTCGGTTTGGTATTTGTTGTAAATGTCAGGCAAGGCCGCGATGGCGGTCATGGTGCATCTCCCTGGTCTCTGAACAGGCAACTGCCTCTGGCTGGCGATGTATAGCCCCTGCCTGCTGTTTTGTCAAAAAAAGACGCTCCCTATGCACAATGGGGCAGCGTCCGATTCCTTAAGCATGGGAGAGTTGACACACTCACGGTGTAATAGCATACTCATTTCAGCACAATGCGGTTGAACCTCCCAACCACTGGGAGCGCAAGACAGCCTGGATTTCAATGAAGGGAGTTGCCCGATGGCCGCTGGCCTCACCATCCCAAAAACCGAGTTCAACGCCCGCGCGTTGCTGCTGGGCGAACGCATCGACCTGCGTGCCTTGGAGGCCACCGATCGTCTGGCGACCAACCCCTTGACCGTGGCGGTCCAAGGCGGCGGTATGGCGGTGTTGTTCCGCTATGGCGTGGTGGTGCTTTTCGATGTCGCGCCGCTGGAGGAGGCGGCCTTTCTGGCCCATCTTTCAGACTTCGTGCTCAATGCGTTTCCCAAGCCGGAGACCGAGATCGTCAAGTTGCGGGTCGATCCTGAAATGCGTGACACCATGAAGGGCGACACGGTGTTCGTGGACACCGCGGGCACCGAACGTTTGCAGATCATTGCCGATATCCTCGCCAAGAGCGTTGTCCTGTCGCTGTATGAATCCAAGGTGTCTCAGAATTTCGATCGTGTCGAACCCCTGGCCTTGGCCTTGGGGCGCGACGGCCGGGCAGGACGACCCGCCAAGGAGCTGTTGCAACACATCGGTAACGCGTTGCTGAGCGAGCACATGATGGTCGGCCGCGTGGAGGTGAGTGAAAAGCCGGAGATCCTTTGGGAGTTTCCTGAGTTGGAAAAGCTTTATATGCGCCTCGAATCCGAGTTCGAGCTGCGCGAACGCCATCTGGCCCTGGAGCGCAAACTCGACCTGATCTCGCGCACGGCCGAGACACTACTCAAGCTGCTGAACAACAACCGCGCCCTGCGGGTGGAGTGGTACATCGTTATCCTGATCGTGGCCGAAATCATGCTGACCCTTTATGAGCTTTTCATGCGAAGCCAGTAGAAGGCTGAAGGGTCGGGCACGCCTGGCTGGAGTAATTAAGAGTGCAGTAATGCTGCGCTCGGGCAATACTGCACCTGGGTGTCATGGTCGCGGCCTTTTATCAGCGGTTATCTGCGGATAGCCGAGAAAAAAGGGGTCGGCCACGGCGGTTCGATAGGCCGCGAGGGACTCGGGAGAGGAGTTGACCCGCAGATTGCTGTAGCTTTCATCCCCGTTCTGCCAGCGTTCGTGCCAGAAAACAATGGCTTTGACGCGCGCGTATTTGGTCTTGAATGCAGCGAAGGCGTCACCGATCCATGTCGCCTTGCTGCCCGCCGCTGGAAACTCGCCCACGCCCCATTCGGCGACGATGATCGGTTTGGACGGGTCCAGAAGACATAACTGCCGATAGGGATCGTCCATGAGCGGATCGAAGCTGCTCCAGGGGCTCTCTTGAAATTGCTTCCCGTAGACGCTGAGTCCCAGCCAATCCACGTAGTCCGCGCCCGGATAGTATTGGCCGATCCGGTTCCAGGGATCATTGGGAAAGCAGAGGTTGTTGGCGTGAAAGACCCACTGGATGCGGTGCGCGCCGCGGCCGCGTACACGGTCAACTACATAACGGTAAGCGCGCTTGTAGAGCTCCGGACCGGGGTGGCGGTTGCCCTCCTTGTCGGCCGCCTTGGCGGGATGGTTGTTATAGTAACCTGACCATGGGTACCAATCCCCGTTCATTTCGAGCCCCCAGGAGACCAGCAGGGAACGGTCGTAGGCCTTGGCCGCATCGGCCCATCGGTCGATGTAGGCATCCAATCGGCCGGCCAGGATGTTTTCCAGACGGGCATCGTCCGGGCCCCGCTTCTCCTCGTAGGGCCGGTTCCAGGGGGACCAGAATACAAGCGGAATGGAGTTGTGGCGGGCGATGAGTGCAAGGTTCGCCGACGGGAAGCTGTTTTCGCCCCAATAGCTGGACGAGGCGATGATCGCCTGGTGTTTGCCCACCAATTCCTCAAAGTGCTCGATATTCTCCAGGGTGACCTGATCTTCGGCTTCGCCGAAATCGATGTAGGCGCCGGTGTAAATCCCCTGGGTGGGCAGCAAGGCCGCCGCACCGGCCGGGATTCCCGTCGGCAGGGGTGGGATGGACATCGGCGGATCGCCGCAGCCCCCAAGTCCAGCCATACCGACTAGCGCCAGCAGGCACGTCAATCCTATCATCCTGGAGAAACGATTCATGGGTGTAGCTCCTTGTGAAGAGTGCCCACCGAGGCCGTTCGTTCGAGCTTGCCCCATCCGACCCAGGCACCCTTGATAGCTTTAAGAATGGATTTCCAAACGACCCAGCCGAGCAGAGGCCGGAAGAGTAGCCGCATGGGCAGGCAGATCCAGGCCCGGCGCAAGGGCATGCCATCCAGCGCACAGGCCAGGAGGGCCAGGGCCAGATCCATTATTAAGAAAACGGCAAAGTAGACCCATACCGCGCTGCCGCCGCCGAAGAGCAGCGAAAGGATCAGTAAACCGTCTACCATCGGCACCATAGCCACTAGAAAGATTTGGAAAAACCAGACACCGGGCAGGCTGAACAGTCCCAGAGCACCGTAGCGCGGCTGGAAGAGCAGGTCGCGGTGTTTCCACAGGCACTGTAGTGTGCCAAAGGCCCAGCGGAAGCGTTGACGCAACAAAGCCGCGACCGACTCGGGCGCCTCGGTCCACGCGTGGGCGTGGGCTTCGTAATGCACCCGCCACCCGAGGCGGTGAAAGCTCAGAGTCAGATCCGTATCCTCGGCCAGTGTGTCGTCACTGATGCCGCCGGCCGCCAGAACCGCCGAGCGCCGCAAGGCGCTGATGGCCCCGGGTACCACGGTGATGCAGTTGAGCTGGTGGTAGGCGCGCCGGTCCAGGTTGAAGCCGCAGATATACTCCAACTCCTGGCACCGGGCGATAAAGGTGCGCAGGTTGCCGACCTTGACATGCCCCGATACGGCAGCTACACGCTCATCCTGGAAATGGGCCACCAGACGACCGATGGCCTGGGGAGCGAATTGGGTGTCGGCATCCAGGGTGACGATGATTGCCTGGCGCGCTGCCGCCAGTCCGGTTCGCAGGGCCGCGGCCTTGCCTTGGTTGGGCTGCTGGATAAGGCGCAGGCGCTCGTCCCGGGCAGCAATCTGGGCCACAATGGCGGCTGTGCCGTCGGACGAGCCGTCGTCCACCACCAACACCTCCAATGGTCCGGAATAGTCGGAGGCCAGCAGCGCATCCAGCGTGCGACCGATCACTTTTTCCTCATTGAATGCCGGCAGCACGACGCTGACCGGTGGGCAGAATGATGTTGCGGTGAGCACCGCAGCCCCCCGCGGCCTGCGGCGGTGCCCGGCGGCCAGCACCGCAATGACGGTTGTGCGCAGCACGACCATCAGGGTGGCCACGATGGTAAAGGCCCAAATCAGCTCCTCTGCAGCGTGCAGCACATCGAATCCGCGGCGGGTGACCATACGCGCCATTTCCTGATCTTGGTGCAATTGAGCCGGCATGAGCTGCTCAGGCGGCAACGCGAGCAGGGTGCTCAAGGGCACGACCCGGTCGCCGCGTTCGTAGAGCCAATCCAGGATCATGGGCAGAGCCGCCACAGTTTGACGCCGATCGCCGCCGGCATCGTGCAGCAAAATAATATTGCCTTCGTCGCGCGCGGCTTTGACAGCGTGCAGAATGCCGGCCACCCCGGGGCGGGTCCAGTCCTCGGAGTCGATGGCATTGGTCACCGTAATATAACCCAGTTCCTGGGCCGCTTTGATCGGCAGAATCTCCTCCGGGCTCTCGGGTCGGGTGTCGGCTTTGTAGGGCGGTCGGAACAGGACCGTCGAATGGCCGGTGACTTTTTCGATCAGCCACTGGGTGGCGTTGAGTTCCAGCTGCACCCGTTCGTCCGATACCTCCGCCAGATTGGGGTGGGTATAGGTGTGAACGCCGAGCTCATGGCCTTCGGCATACATGCGACGCACGATATCGGGGTTCTCCTCGACCTTTTTGCCAACCATGAAAAATGCGGCTTTTACCCCGCGGGTCTTGAGGATGTCAAGGATTCTGGGAGTCCAGCGCGGGTCGGGGCCGTCATCAAACGAGAGAGTCACCGCATCCTGGGCGCCATGTCCCTGGTGGCAGACGGTCAGGTAAAGGGGAAAAGTTTCATATTGCGCGGTCACGCGCCCATCGCGGTCTATCTGCATGCGGCGCAGGCCGCCGGCATGCCCCTCTTCGATGGTCAGGAATTCGCCTTTACCGATGTGGGTGGCCACTGAATCGGCCTGGATTAGGCTCAATCTTTCCAGGTCGGCTGCTTTGAGATTCGGCTGTTGCGCCAGTTTGATCGCTTCCCAGATGCCGGGGTCCTCGGTGCCCAGGCGCGACAAGGCAAATCCGCCCAGCGTTTTTCGCTGAGCGGACCGCAATTGATTGAGGAAGGTGGCAGCGTCGAGAAACCACACCGTATGGGTTTTGCCGGTCTCCTCGTAAACGAACCGCGGATTGGCGCTGGGCTGCTGAAACAGGCACTGGCGCAAGCCGGAACGCCCGGCGCGGCTCATGACATCGGCAAAGCCGAGGGTTTCGGCCTGGCTATCGCCGTCTGCCCAATCATAACCGTAGGCCCCGATGGCGGCTACCCACTGGGAGGATCGGCCATAGGCCGTAACTGTATCCATCCAGCCCTCAAACCAGGCTTGGGAAGCCAGCGGGCCGGGCGGGTCGTCTTCACCGGTCTCGTCATGCAACATGGCGACGAAACGGTCCATCCACGGCGCGAGCTTTTCCAGGTCGAACACCTTGAGTTCAAGGCCCATGGGAATACAGAGCCAGATCTGCAATCCCTTGGCGTGCAGGGCTTGGGCTATGGATTGCAACAGCGCGGTCACTTGCGGACCGTAAGTGGGGTCCAGGTGACCCCATTCGACGACCAGGCCGGATGCATCGGACTCCTGCAACTCTTTGATCAGACGTTGCGCAAAACGTCGCCGGCGTTCGGGCGGACCATTGGCCAGGGATTCGACCGCTTCGGGTTGCCAGCCGTCGTCCGTCAAGTTGCGCAGCAGCGGCATGAGCGCGACACCCCGTTCGGCGGCCATCTGTTGAACAACCGGGTCCGGCGCGCTTTGGATCGTGCCCAAACCGTCCACCAGGGAGAACCACTCCGGGCAGACATGGGTGAATTGAGCGGCATGCTGTTCAAACGAGCGATGGCTGTCCGGGTCCCAACTGACCGTGAAGGCCAACCGCACCTGGGCGTCCGCAAGGCCCGAGTTGCTGTTGGGCGGATGGAAAAGAGGACGTGAAAAACGCTTCCAAAGCGGTTTGGATTCGGGTGCTTCCGGGCGTACCTGGTTCTCGATGACCTTCAGCCGGGTATTGAATTTTTGCAGCGCGGCGGGCGGTGTCAGCCGCGGGATGATCAGCAAAGACCGGACAAAGAGCAGCGCGCCGATAAAAACCGCAATAGCCACCAGCAGCACGATGAACCGCATACGCGGCCAACGTTTGCCGATGGGGTCTAAGAATACGAATTTTCCGTTGAGTTGGCGCATAGGGCAGCATACGACTATCAAAGCATTACAGCAACCCGATTGAAAGTTTTGAAACAACCTCATGAAGGCTATAATAACCAATCGGCGATTTTAAGCTTTTTCTTTAAAAAAGGAGATTTTTTTCAAAAGGTGTGACCGTATCTGTCACACCTGCCTGTTATGGTGCCTCTCAAGATCGGGTGTTCCCGATAAGAAAATCCAACACAGGAGGCGACCATGACACATTACTATGCGAATGCAGAGGGTCAGGAGTTTTTCGAGTATCATGGCAATACCGCCATCGAACGCATCCGCAAGCAAAGGGGCAGGGTCCGGAGAGAGTGGCTCTTTTTCGATTCGGCCGAAGAGGCCGTGGCGTTTTTCAATGACCAGTGTGCATGCGGTGAGGCGGGCTGATGGTACGCGCATGGATCAGCGGCGCCGTCGACTGTCTGGTGATGACCCTTTTTGTGGCCATGAGTGCCGGGGTGACCTGGATCATCTGGCATTGAGCGGCAGGGTCACCGTGATGGTGCAGCCAGTGCCGGGGTTGTTGGCCGCCACCACCTGTCCGCCCATGGCCTGGGTGAGCTGGCGCACCAGGGCCAGGCCGATGCCCGTGCCGCTGGTGGCACGGGTCAGGGCGTTGTCGGCGCGATAAAAGTCGTCGAACACCTTTTTAAGGGCCTGGCGGGCGATGCCCGGACCGGTGTCGGCCACGGAGATGGCGACCTCGCCGTCGTATGCCTGGGCGCTGATGGTGATGCTGCGCTGGGGAGCATTGCGGCCGAACTTGATGCTGTTTTCCAACAGGTTGATCAGGATCTGGATCATGGCTTCACGGTCATAGGCGAACTCAGGCACCGTGTCGGCCTGGACGGTCAACGTGAACCCCTCCTGATCCAGCTTGGGCGCCATGACCGCACGCACTTCGGCCAGCACCTCCTCCAGGCGGCCCGGCTGCATCTGCACGCGTCGCTGTTTTTTCTCCAGCCGGGCCAGTTCGAGCACATTGTTGATTAGCCGGGAGAGGCGGGCGCTTTCCGAACCGATGATCCCCAGATAGGCCTGCTCCCGCTCGGGCGTGGCCGCGATGCCCTGTTCGAGCATCTCCACATACATGCGGATGTTGGTCAGGGGGGTTTTTAGTTCGTGGGTCACCGCGGAGACAAATTGGGAGCGCCGCTCGGAAAGGTCTACCACCGCGCGGACGCTTTGGTAGATGGCCAGCAGCCCGATGAGCATGACGGCGCCCAAGGCGATGAGGGCCGCGTTCAGGGCCCGGCGGGTGGCCGACACCGGTGCGCTGTCCCCCAGTACGGCTGCATGGATGAAATTGAATGGCGCGGGAAAATTGCGCGTTGCCACCAAAGGGCCGGCCGGTGACCCCGCGCCGGCGGTTTCGACTTCGTTGCGGCTGCCGTGATTCATGACCATGAGGCTCAGCCGCGTAAAATCGGCCATGGGATGCGGATCGAAATGGGCCTGGGCCAGATGACGCAAAAAAGGCGCTATCTCGAGAATAAATCCCTGGCGAAACACCTGGTCGTCGATGACCACGCGGCGAAAGATGAAGATGCGGTCATCGTCAATAAACACCGATTGCAAGGGCGTGACTTCCACTTGAAACCGACGCTGCTCTTCGGACAACGAGCGTTGCATGCCAGCCGCGGCCCCGGCCGTGCTGGGCACCGGCCGTGTGAGTGGCGCCTCGGCCTTGCGGACGGCGGCCTCCTTGTCTTTGTCCGTGGCGGATGGGACGGCCTGCTCTTGTTCCACGCGTTGTTTCAACCGGACTTCGTCTTGGGCCAAGTTGGCGGCCTGACGTGAGGTGATCTCCTCGACGCGAACGCTTTTTTGGCCGAACGCTTTTTTGGCCACCTTGCTTTCAGACGGCGCCAGGTAGCGGTCGGCAAAGCTTTTCGGCTCTTTGGCGACCTGCTGGGCCACGACAGGGGCCGGGCCCGCGGGCTCGGCGCTTGCGGGCAGCGCATATTTTTTTTGGTTAAATACCTGGTTGGCCTCCTGGAGACTTTCGACCCGCGCCTGGTATTGCGGGGGAACGCGCTTTAAATCTTCCAATAGAGGGGTTTGCGGCGAACCATCGGGATTGTTCTGCAGGTAGCCGAGGATAAAGCTCTCCTTGGGCAAGGCGGCCAAGGGAGAAGTTTGGGCGCGGTCGTCGGCTTCGGCCAGCGTATGGCGATATTCGTCCACCGCCCGGCTCTCTTCGCGCCGCACCAGTTCACCCAGCTCCTGCTCCATCTCATCGAAGAGCGTTTCGGCAAAAAATCGCAACTGGCTGCGCTCCTCCTGGGCCACGCCGGCATAGGTGCGCCAGATCACGTAAGAGAGCGGCAGGGAGAGGGCCAGGCAGAAGAAGAGAAGATATATTTTTAGACGCTTCATCCTTCCTCTTCCCCCCACCGGTATCCTTCGCCGCGCACCGTTTGAATCAAGGCGAGCGTCTCATCCAGCAGGCTGATTTTTTTGCGCAGCTTGAGCATGTGGATATCCACCGTACGGGTTTCGATGTCCGCGTCCGCATAGTGCCACACCTCGGTGAGCAGCTCGCGTTTGGAAACGATGCGCTGCTTGTTGCGGTGCAGATAGACCAGGATATCCATTTCCCGGCGCGTAAGCTCTTGGATCTGCTGTCCGCGCTGGGCCTGCAGGTTCTGACCATCGAAGAGCAGCTCCTTGCAGTGAATGCGCTCGTCGCCCAGCGGCTTGCCGCTGCGGCGCAGCACCGCCTCCACCCGTACCATCAACTCGCGCAGCGAAAAGGGTTTGCTCACATAATCGTCGGCGCCGGCTTTGAAACCGGTGACCACATCGTCTTCCGCGCCTTTGGCGGTCAGCATGATGATGGACTGGGCCGGCCTTTCGCGCCGCAGTTGGCGGCAAATGGAAAACCCATCCAGGGTCGGCAGCATGACGTCCAACAGTACCAGATCATAGGCCCCCGTGCGGGCGGCTTCGAGTCCCCGGCCGCCGTCATCCGCACCATCGGCCGCATATCCGTTGAAAACCAGGAGATCCAGCAAACCATTGAGAATGGCGGCGTCATCTTCTACCACCAATATGCGGGCCTTGGGGTGTTTCATAGTTCGGCTCCTTACAGTTTCACCCAGATTACACCATGCCAAGCTCTCCCGCAAAGTAAAAGTTTTGCAAAAAAGTGAGCCTAAGCTTTTGCAATTCTTTGAATTGTCTTTTTCGGCCGCGCGCATAGAATCGCCATCAGCAAGACTGAAAAAAACTTCGTGAATGAAAGGAGAAAAACATGCGTACATACAAGAAGGGATTACTGATCATCATCGGGTTGATTGCGGTCACCAGCGCCGCCCTCGCGTTTATCGCTCCTCAGGCGGCTCCGGTGGGGCCGGACGTTTCGAGCGCTCAGGCGTCGGACGGTCTGGTTACGGTGAGTGCCCACATGGCCCAGGACAAAGTGCTCAAAGGTTCCGATGGCGCCGTGGCCATGGCGCTGACTTTGACGGCGGCCCAACTGCCGCGGTTAGCGGAAACGCCCAAACAGGCGGTGGACCTGGTGATTGTTTTGGACCGCAGCGGCTCCATGCAAGGCGAGAAGATCGAGGCCGCACGTGCGGCCGTGCTGCGCCTGATGGAACGGCTTACTGCCAGCGACCGGTTGGCCCTGGTGACTTATTCGGACGGCGTGCAACTGGTCGCTCCCTTGACCGCGATGGATGAGGGCAACCATCAGCGGTTGTTGGCAGCCGTCCAACAGGTCTATGCCGACGGCAATACCAATTTGGGCGGCGGTCTGCGTCAGGGGATCGATCTGTTCCTGCAGGCGCCGGAAAGCGGTCGCCAGCGCAAGGTGATTCTGATTTCCGATGGATTGGCCAATCAAGGTACCACCGATCCAGGCGCTTTGGGCCAGATGGCGGCCGCGGCCAGCGACCATCACTTTGCGGTCAGCACCGTGGGGGTAGGGCTTGATTTCAACGAGCTGCTGATGACCACCATCGCCGATCACGGGACCGGCCGCTATTACTTTCTGGAAGATCCCCTGGTGTTCGCCCAGGTGTTCGAAAAAGAGTTCCAGAACGCCCGCCAGGTGGCCGCCGCCGACGTAGAACTGCGTGTTCCCCTGGCCCAGGGGGTGCGCTTGGTGAATGCCGGCGGGTATCCCATCCAGGTGGAGCAAGGGCAGGCGGTCATCCATCCCGGCAGCCTGATCGCCGGTGAGCAGCGCAAGATCTTTTTAACCTTCCACATGCCCACCGACCAGGAGCAAAGCATCCAATTGGGAGCGGTCCGGGTCCGCTATGCCCATGGCGGTCGCACGCACACCTTGGACGGCCCGCGCCCGGCGACCATTGCTTGCGTCATCAATCCCAAGGAGGTGATGGCCAGCGTGGACAAGGATACCTGGGGTGAGAAAGTCGTGCGTGATGAATACAGCCAACTCAAGGAAGAGGTGGCCGATGCCGTGCGCAAAGGCGACGTCCAGGCCGCGGAGCAGCGCATCCAGAGCTATGAAA
>JBAQGR010000073.1:0-1936 GCA_049287895.1 Desulfatitalea sp. | reverse complement strand
GACTTCTCGCCCTACGTGGCCAAGATCCAGGCTTCGGGCGCCGACACAATCATCAGCGGCAACTGGGGCGCGGACATGTCCCTGCTGGTCAAGGCCGCCAAGGACGCCGGTCTCAAAGCCCAGTTCTTCACCTTCTACGCCGGCGGCCTGGGCGCCCCCAAGGCCATCGGCGAAGCCGGCATCGGCATCGTGAACTCGGTGACCGAGTGGCACATCAACCTCAACCAGGAAGAGAAGAACGCCGAGGACGAAAAGTTCTTCCTGGGTTACCAGGAAAAATACTCCAACAAGGGCGATGTGCCTTACTACTACGGCCGCATCCGGACGACCATGCAGATGCTGGCTGCGGCCATCGAGAAGGCCGGCAGCGTCAAGTCCAAGGATATCGCTTACGCCCTGGAAGGTATGGAGTTCCAGACCCCCTACGGCAAGGTGACCATGCGCGCCGAGGATCATCAGTTGATTCAGCCGCTCTATCTGTCCTCCTACGCCAAAGCGGGCCAGGGGACGGTAAAGTATGACGCCGAAAACAGCGGGGTCGGCTTCAAGACCCTCCATCGCATCGAGGCGGCCGATACCGCCATGCCGACCACCTGTCAGATGGTGCGACCGGCGAAATGAAAGCAAAGCTGAAAGTGTGAAGGTCGCGTTGCGCTTGTGAAACGCGACCTGAGTTCGCAAAATCCGATGCTCCCTGATACCGGGGCGGCTCCTTGGGGCCGCCCCGGTTTTAACCTCGCGTGTCCTCTATATTATTTGGGAAAGTAAAACCATGTTCGAATATGTCCTCTTTTCCGTCCTGAACAGCCTGGTCCTGGGTATGCTCCTGTTCATGCTCTCCAGCGGACTGACCCTGATCTTCAGTATGATGGGCGTGTTGAACTTCGCCCATGCCAGCTTTTACATGCTGGGGGCCTATTTCGGATATCAACTCAGCACGGTCATCGGGTTCTGGCCGGCGTTGGTGGTCGCGCCATTGCTGGTCGGCGTTTTGGGTGCCCTGGTGGAGCGCTACGGCCTGCGCACCGTTCACAAGTATGGGCACGTGGCCGAACTGCTCTTCACCGTCGGCCTGGCCTTCATCATCGAGGAGGGGGTCAACCTCATCTGGGGCCGCAACGCGATGACCTACCCGGTTCCCAAGCTCCTCGATTTCCCGCTCTTCACGCTCTTCAACACAGAATTTTCGGCCTACCGCATGTTCATGTTGCTGATCTCCGTGGGGATCTTCGTGGCGCTTTACATGGTGTTGACCCGCACCCGCATCGGCCTGATCATCCAGGCAGCCCTGACCCACTCCCAAGGGGTCAGCGCCCTGGGCCACAATGTGCCCATGGTGTTCATGCTGGTGTTTGGCGGCGGTTCGGCCCTGGCCGGGATTGCAGGGGTGATCGGTGGCATCTTCTTGGTGACCGAGCCGGCCATGGCCGCGACGCTGGGTCCTATCGTTTTCGTGGTGATCGTCGTGGGGGGCATGGGATCGTTGACCGGGGCGTTCGTGGCCTCTTTGTTGCTGGCCGCGATCCAGACCTTTGCCGTCGGCTTGGAGTATTCGTTGAGCGACCTGCTGGGGCTGGTGGGCATCCATTGGCAGGTGGGCGGATTGCTCAAGGACATCTGGCGCATTCAATTGTCGCATACCGGCCCGATCCTGCCCTATCTGTTCATGGTGTTGATGCTGATGTTCCGTCCGAAAGGGCTCATGGGTAAACGCGAATCGTGATCGACGCGAAAATTGAAAAGGAAGTAATTGCGACATGCTGAATTTCTTGCGACGTTATGGTGTTTGGATGGCGGCAGTGGCCGTCAGCGCGGTCCTGCCGTTTATCTTCAAGTCCAGTTTTTCCATCTCGCTGCTCAGCCAGATGGGCATCTCCATCATCTTCGCCCTTTCTTACAATATGCTGCTGGGCCAAGGCGGGATGCTTTCGTTCGG
>JBAQGR010000072.1:0-2687 GCA_049287895.1 Desulfatitalea sp. | reverse complement strand
CCCTGGATCGATCGGACCGTTTTGTCATGGAGATGGAGTTGGAAAGCGCGGCCATGACCGACTTCGGCGCCAGCATGCTGCTCACCGACGGCAGCGACCTGGAAGCGTTACTGGGAGCCACGCTCTTTAGGCAGGTCAACAAGGCGATGACTGACTATGGTCTACCGGAGACGGCGGTGCGCAACCTCAAACCCTGGGCGGTCATGGCCCTGCTCAGCATGCCCAAACCCAGCCCCGATCCGATCTTGGACCTGGTACTGCGCGAGCGCGCCGTGACGGCCGGCAAGCCGACCGCCGGCCTGGAAACCGCCCAAGAGCAGTTGGCAGTGTTCAATGGGCTCTCCATGCCGGACCAGATTGCGCTACTCAAAATGACCCTGGCGCAGCTACCCGCCCTGCCCCGCATGTTCGAACAACTCATTCAGGCCTACGCGGCGGATGAACTCAAGTTCATCACCAATATAGCCGAAGAGTATCAAGGTAGCGGCGATACAGAAGCAGTTCAACGGTTTACACGCCGGCTCAACGACGAACGCAACCAGCGCATGGTCGTGCGCATGACGCCCTATTTACAGCAGGGCAACAGCTTTATCGCTGTGGGCGCCTTGCATTTGGCCGGTCCGGCCGGCCTGTTGCAGTTGCTCCGCGAACGCGGCTTCATAGTGACGTCGATCCGATAAACAAAGGAGCCATCGATATGCCAACGTTCAAATCGATCCTCTCCTCGGCCACGCCCACCGATGGTGACCTGCCCATGGAAGTGCATCCGTTCACCCTGACCTTCACCGGTCAATGCGCCTCTTTAGAAGCTTCGTTCATGAACGACCTGGTGCGCAAATCAATCTCCCAGATCCGGGTGGCGTTGATGTTGAGCTTGTTCTTCTATGCCCTGTTCGGCATTCTGGATGCCATCGTGGCGCCGGAGCTCAAGCTACGCCTTTGGACCGTCCGTTTCGGCATCGTCTGCCCGACCTTTATGATCATCTATCTCTTCACTTTTTCCCAGCGCATCATCCGGTATATTCAAACGCTCACGATGGCCGCGGCGCTGATCGCCGGCCTGGGCATCGTTTACATGACCATGATCGGCAACGCCTTGATCATGAGCACCTACTATGCCGGCCTGATGCTGGTGCTCATGTTCAACTACAGTTTCGTCTGGATGCGCTTCGTACGCTCCACCCTGTGCGGCTGGACCATCATCGTTGTCTATGTGATCACCGCCTCCTGGAAATCCGGGTTGCCCCTGGAGATCTTCGCCAACAACGCCTTCTTCTGCATATCGGCCAACCTGATCGGAATGGCCATGTGCTACGCCTTTGAATACTACAACCGCCGCGATTTTTATTTGCGCCGCCTGCTGAGCCAGCAGCACCAAGAGGTGGAAGCGGCCAAGAACGAGTTGGAAGAGCGGGTCAGCGAGCGGACCGTGATGCTGGCCACGGCCAATGAGGAGCTAAGGCGGGAAGTGGAGGCCCACCAGCGCCTGGCCTGGGAGAAGCAGGTATTGGAGGGCCAATTGCGCCACGCCCAGAAGATGGAAGCCATCGGCACCCTGGCCGGCGGTATCGCCCATGACTTCAACAACATTCTGGCCGCCATCATGGGGCACTGTGAGCTGTCCATGATGCAGTTGTCCAACCGCAAGGAGGCGGAGGCCAGCCTGATGGAAGTGCTCAACGCCAGCCATCGGGCCAAGGATCTGGTTGGCCAGATCCTGGCCTTCAGTCGCCAGGGCGAAAGCGAACTCAAACCGCTGCAGATCAGCATCATCATGAAAGAGGCCATGCGTCTGATCAAGGCCACCCTGCCGGCCAGCATCGCCATCAAGCAGAACATCCGGGCCACCCAAAGCATCGTCGTGGCCGACGCCACCCAGATTCACCAGATCGTCATCAATCTGTGCACCAACGCGGCCCATGCCATGGAACCCAAGGGTGGCACCCTCACGGTAGGTCTGGACGACGCGGACATCAATCTCCAGCAGATCCACGAAGCCACGGCCTACCCCAACCAATTGGAAGCGGGCAAGTATGTGTGCTTGAGCGTGGCCGATACCGGCCATGGCATTCCAGAGTATCTCATGGAGCGCATCTTCGACCCCTATTTCACCACCAAAGCCAAGGGCGTGGGTACCGGTTTGGGGTTGGCCGTGGTGCGCGGCATCGTCCAAAACCACGGCGGAATCATCGATGTGAAGAGCCGTTCGGACCAGGGCACGGAATTCAAGGTGTACCTGCCGCGGGTGGAGGGCCGGGAAATTCCCGATGCCCAACAGATTCAATTGCTGAGCCTGGGCAACGAGAAAATACTGCTGGTCGATGACGAGGAGGGTCTGGCCGAACTGGGGGCCAAGCTGCTCACCGCGCTCGGCTATCGCGTCTCCTCGTATACCTCGCCGGAAAAGGCCCTGGCGAACCTGCGCGACCGCATCGACCATTTCGATCTGGTCATCACCGACATGATCATGCCCATCATGAGCGGCGAAGCCCTGGCCAAGGAGATCCTCCTGCTGCGGCCGGACATGCCGATCATTGTCTACACAGGCTTCACCAACCTCGTGTCCGCCGAAAAGATCCGGCAGATGGGGGTCAAGGCCGTGCTGCGCAAACCGGTCACCATCTACAGCCTCTCCCAAGCCATCCGCAAGGCGCTCATGGAGCGGGTTTACGCGCCACCGCAAAAAG
>JBAQGR010000071.1:0-6531 GCA_049287895.1 Desulfatitalea sp. | reverse complement strand
AAGGATTGCCGTCGATTTATTAAGACGGAATGACAACCGCGGATTGAGTAGATATGTTTACAGGCATCATCGAAGGGTTGGGAACGCTGGTGGGGATGCGCGCCGTGGGTGAGGCCAGGGCCATCACTGTTGCCTCCGATTTTGACCTGGGCGGCACCCGCGTCGGCGACAGCGTCGCGGTCAACGGTGCCTGCTTGACGGTGACTACTTTGACGGGCAGCCGTTTTACGGCCGATGTGTCGCCGGAAACGTTGTCCAAGACGACCTTCGCCACGGCCAGGATCGGTGAGCGGGTCAATTTGGAACGCGCCTTGCGCCTTTCGGACCGCTTGGACGGCCATCTGGTCGCGGGTCACGTGGATGGCATGGGCCGCCTGGAAAGCCGGGAGACCGCGGCTACGGCCGTGGTGTTGCGCTTCAGCGCGCCTCCGGCGCTGACGCGCTACATGATCGTCAAAGGTTCGGTGGCCGTGGACGGTGTGAGCTTGACCATCAATCGCTGTGATGAGCAGGGGTTTGAGGTGAGCATCATTCCGCATACAGCCCAGATGACCACCATCGGCCTCAAGGCAGTGGGGGCCTGGTTCAACATTGAAACCGATCTGATCGGTAAATATGTGGAGCGATTTTTAACCCGCGGGCCAGGGGCGCCCCAAGCGGCCGCCCGCGGCGTCGATATGGATTTGCTTGCCAAGTATGGGTTTTTAGACCGTTAGCGCGTTCGACGGCACCCAAATTTGAATTGGAGAATTGGAGAATCAAGGAAAATGCCACGTATTACTGTCGAACAAGCCATCGAAGAGATTGCCGCCGGTAAAATGGTCATCCTGGTGGATGACGAAGATCGTGAAAACGAAGGCGACCTGACCATGGCCGCTGAAATGGTGACACCCGAGGCGATCAACTTCATGGCCAAATACGGACGGGGCCTGATCTGCCTCTCGATGACCGGAGAAAAGTGCGACCAACTGGAGTTGCCCCTGATGGTCCGGAACAACACCTCGCCCTTTCAAACCGGGTTCACTGTTTCCATCGAAGCCAAACGGGGCGTCACCACCGGCATTTCCGCCGCCGATCGCGCCACGACCATCCGCACCGCCGTGGCCGATGGGGCCAAAGCCTCCGACCTGGTGCGCCCGGGGCACATCTTCCCGCTGCGGGCCAGGGCCGGCGGGGTGATGGTGCGGGTGGGCCAGACCGAAGGCTCGGTGGATCTGGCGCGCCTGGCCGGCCTCAAACCGGCCGGCGTGATCTGCGAGATCATGGACGAAGACGGTACCATGGCCCGCATGCCCACCCTGACCACCTTCAGTGAAAAGCACGGTCTGGGCATCGTGACCATCGCCGACCTGGTGGAATATCGCATGCGCAACGAGCTGTTTGTTCATCGCGCCGCCGAGACCATCATTCCCACCGAGCATGGCGGCGAGTTCAAGATCATCGCCTTTGAAAACGATGTGGACGACCTGTTGCACATCGGCCTGGTCAAAGGGGAGATCGACGCCGACAAACCGGTCTTGGTGCGCGTGCACTCCGAGTGCATGACCGGCGACATCTTCGGCTCGCTGCGCTGCGATTGCGGCGATCAACTGCACCGGGCCATGGCCATGATGGACAAGGAGGGCGCGGGGGTAGTTGTCTACCTGCGCCAGGAGGGTCGCGGCATAGGGCTGGTCAACAAGCTCAAGGCTTACGAGTTGCAGCAAAAGCAAGGCCTGGATACCGTGGAAGCCAACCGCAAGCTGGGGTTCAAGGATGACATGCGCGACTACGGCATCGGCGCCCAGATGCTGCGCGACATCGGCGTGCGCAAGATGCGGCTGCTGACCAACAACCCCAAGAAGATGGTCGGTTTGGACGGATACGGACTGAGCATCGTCGAACAGATCCCCATCGAAGTGGCGCCCAACGAGCACAACCGGTGTTATCTGGAGTGCAAGAAACTGAAGATGGGACATTTGCTGCAACTGGAGGCCAACGGCCATTGAACCGGCGGCGCCGGAGATAAATAGGTTGATAAAATCAAAGAAGTCGCAAGAGTACTGCGATGTCATCCCCGCGAAGGCGGGGATCCAGTCAGATGAAGTGGTTCTGGACTCCCGCCTTCGCGGGAGTGACGGTGCGAGAACGTTTATGCTTATACAACTGGAGGTTGATCGATGCCCAACATCGTCGAAGCCAATCTAATCGCCGAAGGAAAGAAGTTCGCCATCGTGGTGAGCCGGTTCAACGATTTCATCACCGACAAGCTGGTGGGCGGCGCCGTGGACGCGCTGACCCGCAGCGGCACCAAACCTGCGGACATCGATATCGTCAAAGTGCCGGGGGCCTTCGAGATTCCGCTGGTGGCCCGGCAGTTGGCCGCCAAAAAGCGCCACGACGCCGTGATCTGCCTGGGCGCCGTGATTCGCGGCGCCACACCGCACTTTGACTATGTGAGCGCCGAAGTCTCCAAGGGCATCGCCGCAGCCAGCATGGAAACCGGTCTGCCGATCATCTTCGGCGTGCTGACCACCGACACCTTGGAACAGGCCATCGAGCGCGCCGGCAGTAAAGCGGGCAACAAGGGTTGGGACGCGGCCCTGGCAGCGGTGGAGATGGCCAACCTGATGGCCGCGGTGGAAAAGATCTGACTATGGGAACCCGTCGACAAGCCAGAGAATTGGCCATGCAAGCGCTGTTCAGCATGGATATGGGGTGTGCTTTTTCCGCGGAGAACCTGGGCGATTACTGCCGCTCGTTTCCACCCGGCAAACGCTTCTACCCGTTTTTCGAATACCTGGTGACCGGTGTGCTCGATAACAAGGCGCACATCGATACGGTGATCGAAAGCTATTCCAGCAATTGGAAGATGCGGCGCATGGCCTGCGTGGACCGCAATATCATGCGCATCGCGGTGTTTGAACTGCTTTACTGCGCGGACATCCCGGCCAAGGTGTCGATCAACGAAGCCATCGACATCGGCAAGCGGTTCGGCTCGCCCGAATCGGGTGCCTTTATCAACGGCATTCTGGACAGTGTCCGCCTGGCCATCGAACAGGGCAAGCTGCAAACCACGCCCATGCCGTTGCCGTTCATCGACGAAGAGCAGACCGCCATCAACGGCGCCTAAAGAATTAGGGACAAAGGAAGAGGGATTATGATTATACGCTCCATGCCGGTCGGGCCGCTGCAGGCCAATTGCTTCATCGTCGGTTGCGACGCCACGCGCCACGCGGCCGTCATCGATCCGGGCGGCGACGCCGATAGAATTCTGCTGGCCCTGGCCAAAGACAAGCTGACCCTCAAAGCGATCATCAACACCCACGGCCATTTCGACCACGTGAGCGCCAACAAGGAGCTCAAGAACGCCTCGGGTGCGGATCTGATGGCCCACCCCCTCGATGCGCCCATGCTGGCCCAACTGGCCAGGGGCGCGGCCATGTGGGGGATGCGTTCGGAAGACTCGCCTGCACCGGATCGCCTTTTGCAAGACGGCGATACGGTGCAGGTCGGCCAGATCCAGTTCAAGGTACTGCACACCCCGGGCCACACCCCCGGCGGTATCTCCCTGTATGCCGACAAGGTGGTCTTCGTGGGCGACACCCTCTTTGCCGGATCGATTGGCCGCACCGATTTTCCGGGCGGCGATTTCGACACCCTGATCCGCAGCATCCACACCAAACTCTTCACCCTGCCCGACGACACCGCCGTCTACACCGGCCACATGGAAGCCACCACCATCGGCCAGGAGAAGAAGTACAATCCGTTTTGTCGAATATAATACTATGCCGTTCCACGAAACGTAGGGGCGACCGGTCGGTCGCCCCAGAAGATCGAGGCGCAGAGATGTGTCGCATGGGAAGACGGAGGCGGGAAATCGCTCTGCGATGATGATAACGTTGTGATTCCCTGATAGATTGATACAGCTATTGGCTGTCAACCACTTCCCACCGTCCCGCCTTGGTCGGCCCCATACGCCGTATTCTACCCGCCGCTTTAAGTTTGTTAAGGTGATATTTAACCCCATCTTCCGAGATGCCTGTCCGTTGGGCAAGCAACTTACGAGTCAAGGTCGGCTCGGCGATCAGGATGGCCACGATTTTTTCTTGGGTAGTTTCTTGGGTAGTTTCTTGGGTAGTGGCCCCTCCTTCATCTTTCTGTTCCAAAGATGAGGGCCGGTTGAAAGATACGATGAAGAGATTCCCGATTTCGCGGAAAGCTACATCCGGCGCGTACTTAAGGATCAACGGCATACCGCGGCCCCAGGCTTCAACCATTTCAATGCGTCGAAACAGATCGGCGATCAATGGGTTGCGCCGTTGCGAAACGTTACCCTTGCGCAAATCATCGATGGTCAGGTTGCCGTAAAGGCGACCGGGGTTGCGGATTTCCACCCGGTCCTTGAAAATGGCCACCTGAATGTAATCCGGGTCATAGTAATCGCGGTGGCAAAAGGCGTTGATGATGGCTTCCCGCAGGGCTTCGACCGCGATCTCCGGCACATCCACGCGCCGTAATCCTTCAAGCCGCATGCCGATATGGATGTTTTTGAGGATGTATTTCTGGGCTTCTTCAATCAGTTCGAGAATATCGCCATCGAAATCATGCCGGTCGATAATGGTAGAACTCTCGGTGCTCAAAAAGACCGCGCATCTGAGCTGGAGGGGTATGACACCGAAAAAGAGCTTGGCCGGATTGAGCAATTGCCCATCCTTGATCAGTTCCAGTTTTGCGAGGGCGTTTTGCGGCGTATCCCAGGAGAGCTTGGCGCGCTCGACAAAACGCTTAATTTTGGTCTGATCTAAATCGGCAAGAGTGAACTTGCCGGCTTGGTTGTCCCAGCGCAGCGATTCCCGGCTATGGGCGGCAATGAACTCCTTTAGTTGTTTGACGCTCAATTGGCGGTCTTCATCGGCCACCCGCATGAAGGCGCGTCCATAGGCGAAGTAGGGCGTGTCGTCGCCGCTGAACTCGATTTTGATACAGCGTTTGCCCTGGAGCATGATTTCCGAAACACTTGGAAAGATCTTAGGCTCGATATGGGCGCCAATGGCTTGGGAAATGTCACGCAGGGTTTTGTCGTTGACCTCTATACCGGCGGAGGTACCGTCGTGGCGCACTCCGAACCACAGGGTCCCGGCCTGGTGCTTATTCAGGATGGCCACAATAGAAATCAGCCCCTGCTTGGTTTCGGCCAGGCTCTTCTTCAGTTCAACGGTTTCGCTCTCCCGTAACGGATGCTTATCCATAGCTTCCTTTGGTTCACTAAAAGAGAATCCTTGAAATAGCTCAAAATTGTTTAAAAAATAGAACAGCCGCGCTGTTTCGCGCAAGGGATAATTCCACCATCAAGAATTGCTTGCCGGGTGTGTCCCGTTGTATTTACAGCCGGAATCCAGTATATGCAACGGTTATGACGATTGAAATCAAACGCCGTCCAACCCGCTTGATCCATGTCGGTCGTGCGGCCGTGGGCAACGGCACGCCCATCACGGTCCAGTCCATGACCAACACGCCCACTCAGGACGTGGCCGCCACCGTGGCTCAGATCCTGCGGTTGGAGGCGGCCGGATGCGAAATCGTGCGGGTGGCCGTGCCCGACGAGGCGGCGGCCGAGGCGGTGGCCGCCATCAAGGCCGGCATTAAGATTCCCCTGATCGCCGACATCCACTTCGACCACCGTCTGGCCATCGCCGCGGCCAAGGGCGGTGCCGACGGACTGCGCATCAATCCAGGCAACATCGGCGGCCGGGTCAAGGTGCAGGCCGTGGTGGATTGCGCCAAAGATCTGGGGCTGCCCATCCGCATCGGCGTCAACAGCGGTTCCCTGGAAAAGGAGCTGTTGAAGCGCTACCAGGGCGCCACGGCCCAGGCCATGGTGGAGAGTGCTCTGGGGCATGTGGCCCTGCTGGAAAAGGCCGGCTTCCAAGAGATCAAAATCTCCCTCAAGGCCTCGGATGTGCTGCGCACGGTCGAAGCTTACCGCCTATTGGCCGACCAAGTCGACTATCCGCTGCACGTGGGCGTCACCGAGGCTGGTTCGCTCTATGCCGGTACGGTCAAGTCGGCCCTGGGCATCGGCATGCTGCTGGCCGAGGGCATCGGCGATACCCTGCGGGTTTCGCTGACCCGCGATCCGGTGGAAGAGGTGCGGGTCGGGTTCGAAATTCTCAAGGCCCTGGGGATTCGGCGGCACGGCCCGGAGATCATCTCCTGCCCCACCTGCGGCCGCTGCAACATCGATCTGATGAATGTGGTCGAACAGGTAGACAAGGCGTTGCTGACACGCACCGTGCCGGTCAAGCTGGCCATCATGGGGTGCGTGGTCAACGGCCCGGGCGAAGCCCGCGAGGCCGACATCGGCGTGGCCGGCGGCCAGGGCCAGGGCATCCTCTTCAAGAAGGGCAAGGTGGTTAAAAAAATACCCCAGGAGAAGTTGGTGGAAACACTGCTGGCGGAAGTGGATAAATGGGAAAAAGAGAATAAAGTATAAAAGGAACTACCGATATGTCCCAAAAAGTAAAAACAGCAATTACGCCTACCCGCGAA
>JBAQGR010000070.1:0-4853 GCA_049287895.1 Desulfatitalea sp. | reverse complement strand
AAATATTCGTAGAGGGTCGGTTCCGAAAGCCCCGCGCTTTTGGCGATGTCGGAAATGGTGGTTTCGTGGAAACCCTTTTCAGCGAAAATTGTTTCCGCTGCCTTGAGGATCTGTTCCCGCCGGGCGCCGGCTTTTCTGGTTTTGGCCAAGGCGATGCTCCTTGTGGTCGTTGGGAAGGGTAAGGTGAGGGAGACGCTAAAACGGGGCGCCGGCGAAGTCAAGAAAAATAATATCTCCACTTAAAAAGGTATCCATAAATTTTAACGCCAATAAAATTCATGGCTGAGAAACTAATTGCCTGGAACCTCGTTGTCCGGGTCTCCGGCCGAACCGGAACTTGATTATTTGCGTAAATCCGACTACGTTTCATCAGTCGATACATAAAGGGTAAGATGAATAGGAGGCCTTCAATGGCGACTGTAACTGTTTCATCAAAATTTCAGGTGGTTATCCCAAAGCAGGTTCGGCTCAGTGCTAACATCAAGCCTGGGACCAAGCTGCAAATGGTCGAGGTGAATGGAATTATTCAGATGATTCCTGTGAGGCCAATTCAGGAACTGCGGGGCTACTTTAAAGGTCGTGAGATTGTATATGCCCGAGAGAAAAAGGACCGGTTATGAACATCGTCGATACTTCCGGATGGCTTGCATTTTTCAACGGTGAGAAAAACGCGGACGTTTTCGCCGAGCCCATCAGGGAAAGCCAAGAGTTGCTCGTTCCCACGATCTGCATATACGAAGTCTTCAAGTTCGTGAAAAGTAAAGTGGGCGAAGTGGAAGCCGTACGGATCGTGGCCCAATTGAAGCAAGGCAGAGTCGTTGAATTGAATGAAAAAACCGCCTTGGAAGCCGCCGATATCTCCATCCGCCACAAATTAGCCATGGCGGACAGCATCATCTACGCCACGGCATTGATAGAAGACGCGGTGATCTGGACCCAGGACGCGGATTTCAAAGAGCTCCGCGGGGTGAAGTACTTCGTAAAGCAGTAGCAGGCTGTCGACTAAGAGCCGAACCGCGCTCCCTTCCTCAGGATCAGCCGCGACCGTCCTTGAAGCTCTGGGCCTGGGCCACGGTAATGGCCATCACGTTGACCACGTTCTCCATGTCGGTATTGCGTTGCAGCACGTTGAACGGTTTGCTGATCCCCATGAGCAGCGGTCCCACGGCCTTGGCGCCGCCCAAACGATCCACCAATTTATAAGCGATGTTGCCGGCCGCCAGGCTGGGAAAGATGAGTACATTGGCGGGTCGACCCAGGCGGTTGAAGGGAAAGCTCTGCTCCAGAATCTCTTCCACGATGGCCGTGTCGGCCTGCATTTCGCCGTCGATGATCAGGTCCGGCTTGCGGGCGCGGGCGATAGCCACGGCCGCGGCCACCCGCTGGGCTTCTGCATTGGGCACGCTGCCGAAATTGGAGTACGAGAGCATGGCGATGCGCGGCTGCATGTCGAAAAAAAGCGCCATCTCCGCCGCGAGCAGCGCGATTTCGGCCAGATCCTCGGCGTTGGGCTGGAAGTTGACCGTGGTATCGGCAAACAACAGGGTGTGGTTCTTGGAGATCATCAGGTAGAGGCCCGACACCTTCTTCACCCCTTCCCGCCGGGGGATCACCTGCAGGACCGGCCGGATGGCGTTGGGATAGGACTGGGCGATGCCGTGCACCTGCCCGTCCACCAGTCCGGCGCGCACCAGCATGGCCCCGAACACATAGCGATTCTGCAGTTTGCGCTGGGTTTCGGACAGACTCCACCCTTTGCGCTGGCGCAAAGCGAACAGCTCGGTTTCAAAGGTTTCAAGGTAGGGATTGCAGCGCGGGTCCAACACTTCGATGCCGTCCAGGGAAAGATGCAGCTCTTTGGCCACGGCGGCGATTTGATCCGGGTCACCCAACAGCACGGGATGGGCGATCCCTTCGCGCTGGGCCTGATGGGCGGCCCGCAGGATGACGGGATGATTGCCTTCGGGCAGCACGATGCGCAACGGGTGCTGCTGGGCGCGAATGATGATTTTGCGCATCAGCTCGCGTTCCGGCCCCAGCGAGGCCTCCAGGCGCTGAATGTAGGCGCTGTGCTCGGGAGGCTGGAGGCGGGCCACGCCGCTTTGCACGGCGGCGGCGGCCACGGCCGGCACCACCTTGAGAAGCACGCGGTTGTCCAGGGGCTTGGGGATGATGTAGTCCGGGCCGAAGCGGATCGGCCGGCCGCCGTAGGCGCGGATCACGGCGTCGGGGACATCTTCGCGGGCCAGGGCCGCCAGGGCATTCACGGCCGCCACCTTCATGGCTTCGGTGATGCCGCTGGCGCGCACATCCAGGGCCGCGCGGAAGATGTAGGGAAACCCCAGTACGTTGTTGACCTGGTTGGGAAAATCGGAACGGCCCGTGGCCACGATGGCGTCGGGCCGGGCCGCCTTGGCCGCATCGTAGTCGATCTCCGGATCGGGGTTGGCCAGGGCGAACACAATGGGCTGCTCGGCCATACGCGCCAGCAGCGCCGGGGTAAAGGCACCTTTGGTGGACATGCCCACCAGCAGATCGGCCCTCTGGACCGCATCGGCCAGGGTGCGGCCCGTGGTCTCTTGGGCGAACTCTTCCTTGTACGGGTTCATGCCCACGGGCCGGCCTTTATAAATGATGCCCTTGGTGTCCACCAGGGTCAGGTGCTCTTTTTTCACCCCCAACTGAACATACAGCTTGGCACAGGCGATGCCGGCCGCCCCGGCGCCGTTGATGACCACCTTGAGGGTCTCCAGGCGGCGTCCGGTCAGCTCCACGGCATTGAGCATGGCCGCGGCTGAAATGATGGCTGTGCCGTGCTGGTCGTCGTGAAACACCGGGATGGCCATCTGCGCCTTGAGCCGCTCTTCGATGTAGAAACAGTCGGGCGCCTTGATATCCTCCAGGTTGATGCCGCCGAAGGTCGGCTCCAGCAGCTTGACCGTGCGGATGAACTCGTCGGGGTCGGTGGTGTCGACCTCCAGGTCGAACACGTCGATATTGGCGAAGCGCTTGAAAAGGACCGCCTTGCCCTCCATCACCGGCTTGCCGGCCAGGGCGCCGATACGGCCCAGGCCGAGCACGGCCGTGCCGTTGGTGATGACGGCGATCAGGTTGGCCCGGTTGGTGTAGTCGAACGACAGGTCGGGGTTCTTGTGGATGGCCAGGCAGGGCGCGGCCACGCCCGGCGTGTAGGCCAGGCTCAGGTCCGCCTGGCTCAGGAACGGTTTGGTGGGCACCACTTCGGTTTTGCCCGGACGCGGTTCCTTGTGATAGCGCAGGGCTTCTTCATCGTAATTCATAGGTCGCTCGCTTTCGATGTCATCCTAAAAATAAGGGCGAAATATAGACCCGATCGGCCAGGCTTACAAGAGACAACTTTGTAAAAGGCCACTCCACCAGAAGCCCAACCGTCCGCGGTGGAGTCCATGGTCATTGCCACGGCGGCCGCTATCTGCTAAATTCGGGAAATTCTCGGCCATATTCCAATGAACTCGACCGCTTATAGATGATCGCCCGGCGGCCAAGCGACCGTTTGGTCCCAAGGAGTATTTTTTGATGACGCTGGTGCTGTGGGTGCTTTGCTTCGTTTTGTTTATCGTCATGGTGCGCACGGAAAAGCGCCTGGCGCGGAGAATCGAGCGGCTGGAAAGCGCACTCCATAGAATGCAAACGGAGTGGGACCGCGGCCAGGCGCCGGCGGAACCGGTGGCCCAGGCGGCGCCAGCCCCTGCGCCCGCCCCGGAACCAATCCTCGCGCCGCCCCCTGAGGAACCCGCACCCGTCGTCTCCGCCGAAGCAAGGGAACCGGCCCGGCCGGCCGCGCCGCCCGAAAGTCTGGAAGACATTCTTCTGCTTGACGAGACTGCCGCCGAACCGATCTCCGTATCCTCACCCGCGCCGCCGCAGCCTGCACCGTGGGTCCCCGCGCCGTCGGCCCCCTCGCCCTGGTCGGAACGCTGGCAGGCCTTCAAGGCCACGGTGGACTGGGAGCAGTTCACCGGCGTCAAGCTTTTCGCCTGGCTGGGCGGGCTGGCCCTTTTCATAGCCGCCGGGTTCTTCGTCAAGTTCTCCATCGACCGCAATCTCATACCGCCGGCCCTGCGGCTGGCAGTCAGCGCCCTGATCGGCATGGGCCTGATCGTCGGCGCCGGGCGGTTCGCCCAGGAAAAATACACGGTGATGCGCCACACCCTGGCGGCGGCCGGGGTGGGTGTGCTCTACTGCGTGGTCTTTGCAGCCACGCTCTACTACACCTACCTGACCAAACCCATGGGGTTCGGCCTGCTGGCGCTGGTGTCGGCCGCCGCCTTTGTCCTGGCGGTCTTTCACCGCAGCCGGGCCGTCTCGGTGCTAGGCGCCCTGGGTGCCTACGCCACGCCGCTGCTGGTGAGCACCGGACAGGGCCGCCTGGAGATGCTCTTTGCCTATCTGGTGATCGTCAATGCCGGGCTCTACCTGGTGGCCCGGCGGTTGGCCTCCCAGGGATTGCTTCTGGTGGCCGCGGCGGGCACAGTGGCCACTCTGGGGTTGGCCACGGCGCACACCTTCGACAGCATGGGCGGCACGACCATTGCCGTGATCTGGATATTGAACCTGGCGCTGTTCGTGTTCTTCATGGCCCACGCCAATGCCGATCCCGGGGAAAACCAATCGGCCCGCTGGACCGGTATCCTGGTCTTCTGCGCCACACTGCTGGCGGCGGTCGTGCTGCTGGCCAAGCCCGGCTGGGCCGCGTTGCTGACGGTGACCGCAGCGCAGGCCGTAGCCGTGGGCCTGGCCTGGCGCAACCAGGGGTGGTACCGCTATGTGATCCCCTATTCGGCCCTGGCTTTTCTGGTGGCCTTGGCGTGGGT
>JBAQGR010000069.1:0-5616 GCA_049287895.1 Desulfatitalea sp. | reverse complement strand
CATATTTCGAGGATTAAAATTTTCGCCCAACGCAGAAATCGGCAAAAATAGCCATTCCTGGATGGGCACTATCTAAGTGACGTAATGGGTTTACACCCCACATTTTTAATGCCAATTCTCTGACTGGGTCATGAATACGGATTTGCCCTTGCTTAAATGGACCTCCTCGGTTATATGCTCTTTTTCTAAATCAAATCAGTATGTAAACGTAGGTTTAATGAATAAGAAATCTCAAATTGCCGTTGTAGCCATATCGGGGGTTTTCCCAGGTGCCACGGGTATCGACCCGCTATGGGACAATTTTGTCCGAAAAACCGATACCACCGAGGATGTACCGGAGAGTCGTTGGAATATTTCACTGGATCGTATTATTGACGCTTCCGGAGCTCCGGACAAAGCCTACTCCAAACGCGCATGCCTGGTTACATCCTTTGACTTCAATCCCAAAGGCATTGATCTGGATCCAGGTTATCTTTCACGATTGGACCCTTTATTCCATTGGGTTCTTTTTGCGACTGGGGATGCGCTCCGACAATGCAATTTACAGGGTGTGGACAGACGCCGTATCGGCGCCATTCTAGCCGCTATTGCGCTACCCACCCGAACCTCATCTTCCATCGCACGCCGCCTTCTTGAAAGTCGGTTGTTCAAGCGAGCGCCTGCTGAAATGGGGTCGCCTGCGGCCGTGAACGCCGCCGAAAGCGATAGCGGCCGCGTGGTCAGTTTTCCGGCCGCATTGGTCGCCAAGGCCTACGGCTTGGGTGGCGGCGCTTACACCTTGGATGCCGCATGCGCTTCTTCCCTCTATGCGCTCAAACTGGCCTGTGACGAACTGCAGGCCTATCGGACGGACGCCATGATCACCGGTGGTGTTTCGGGAGCAGACAGCCTCTATACCCAAATCGGATTCAGCCAATTGCATGCCCTGTCGCGTTCCGGGCGTTGTGCCCCTTTCGACCGTTCGGCCGATGGCCTGGTGGTGGGAGAAGGGGCCGGTATCCTGGTGCTCAAACGCCTGGAGGACGCGCTCCGCGACAACGATACGATCTGGGGAGTGATCCACGGCATCGGCTTGTCCAACGATATGCGTGGTAATTTGCTGGCGCCCGAATCGGACGGCCAGGTGCGTGCCATGCGCGCGGCTTACGCGGAGGCGGGTTGGCATCCCTGGGATGTGGATTATATCGAGTGCCACGGCGCGGGCACACCAGTGGGCGATGCTACCGAGATCCAGAGCTTGCACGCCCTGTGGCGAGATGCCCCCTCAAGTGCGCAGCATTGCGCTATCGGATCGATTAAATCCATGATCGGCCACTTACTAACCGGCGCAGGGGCGGCGGGCATGATCAAAACGCTGCTGGGACTCAAACACCGAACACTGCCCCCCTCGCTGAAATTCCAACAGCCTTCAAACGAGAGCCGTTTAAATGAGGGAATTTTCCGCGTACAAACGGATGTGGCGCCCTGGCCCCAGCGAGGCGAGCAAACTCCGCGCCGGGCAGCGGTAAGTGCTTTCGGCTTCGGCGGCATCAATGGTCATGTGCTCATCGAAGAGTGGCGGCCCGAAGATTTCCAGAAACAAGCGACAGTGATGTCAACCCTCCGTTCAGAGAAGCCATCAAGAACGGTCGAAAATATCGATACTGCGGCCCTTGCCCATGATATCGCCATTGTGGGCATAGATCTTTGCCTTGGTGATCTGCAATCGCTCAGGGACTTTCAACAGGCTGTCTTTAACGGACGAACGGCGCTCAGACCGCGACCCGAAAATCGATGGAAGGCCCCCGATGCTATTGCCGGCAACTCTTTATTGATAGGAAACTGCATCGATGCGGTGGCGGTGGATGTGGGTGAGTTTCGAATTCCACCTGGCGAGATACCCGATATACTGCCGCAGCAACTCCTGATGCTCAAAACTGCCGCCGGAGCCATGCGTGACGCCGGTTTGCCACTGCACGAGACCCGAGAGCGCATGGGCACTATCATCGGGATCGCCTTTGATTATGAAGCCACCAATTTTCATTTGCGTTGGGTGCTTCCCGAACTTGTCGCCAAGTGGCAGCAAGCCCATCATTTACCCTTGGACGAAAAGCGGTTGCCCCAATGGTTGGAGAGCGTGAAAGCAGCTTGCTCACCACCGCTGACCGCTACCCGCACGTTGGGTGCCCTGGGCGGTATCGTGGCCAGTCGCATTGCCCGTGAATTCCGCTTCGGCGGGCCTTCGTTCGTCGTGTCAGCCGAAGAGGCCTCAGGACTGCGCGCGGTCGAGGTCGCCATGCGGATGCTGCAATCGCGGCAAACGGATGCCATGCTGGTCGGTGCCGTGGATCTATCATGCGACGAGCGCAATCTGGCTACTCTTTACAACGACGCAGTACTCAGCCCGACAGGCTGCATCCGGCCTTTCGATCAAGCAGCGGATGGCACCCTGCCGGGCGAAGGCGCGGTGGCCCTGGTGTTGAAACGATTGGATGACGCCAAGGCCCATGGAGATCGCATCTACGCGGTCATCAAAGGCATTGCCGGCGCTCATGGTGCAACCAGCGCCGAGCGCCAACCCAACGTCGAAGCCTATTGCGCCTCCTTGGAGAAAGCTTGCGCGGATGCACGCATCGCCCCGGGCGCCATCCATCTGATGGAGTGTCACGGCAGCGGAATTCCCGGCGAAGATGCGACAGAAGCAAATGCCCTTATGCGCTTTTTCACCGAAAGCGTCCCGGAGCCTGAATTTGCGGTGGCCGTGGGCGCCCTGAAGCCGCTGGTCGGCAACACCGGCGCCACCGCGGGCCTGGCATCACTGGCCAAAACCGCTTTGACCCTGCTTCACCATCTCCTTCCGGCGATCCCCAATTTCAGCGCAGCGCCGCCTGCACTATGGGACAGGCGCCAATTCCATTTTCCCCGGCAAACGACTTACTGGGCTCACGATCGAATCGCGGGAGCGCGCACTGCCTGCGTGGCCGCCATGACCCGAGACGGCAACTGCATGCATGCCGTGCTGAGCCAGGCCGACGACCCAAATACTTCGGTCGCGCTTCCATTGGAATTTGAGCGCAAACGACCGCTGGGCCCCCTGCCCTATGCGCTCTGCTTGATCCAGGGAGAAGACAGTGCCGGTTTGACCGCCAATGGGACGCGCCTCGAAACCCTCGCCCGCCAGGTGCAACCCTCATTGCCAAAGGATTCGTCCGCGGCCTTGGAAGCCCTGGCCCATGCCTGGTACCGGCAGGAGCTGCCGATTAAAAAGACGGCTTGTACTCTGGCAATCGTGGCCCACTCCTGGGATGACCTCTACAGGCAAATCGCGGAAGCACGCCGGTGTATCGAAAGCAAATCCTCGCGCACCATGGGCACCCGCGGCGGCGTATGCTATCTGGCGGAACCGGAGCGCACCAAAGGAGAAGTGGCTTTCGTCTTTCCAGGGTCGGGAAATCACTATGTGGGGATGGGACGCCCCCTCGGCGCTCACTTTCCAGAAGTACTGCGCGTGATGGATCGCAAGACCGATCGGTTGCGGTCCCAAATGCTGCCACATCTATACGATCCCTGGCGCATCGATTGGCCGACCGCCTGGCCGACCGACTGTTACCGGGAGCTGGTCGCCGATCCTCTGCACACTATCTTCGGCCAGGTGGTTTTCGGTGGACAGATGGCCCGTCTTTTAGGGCAATTCAACCTGCACCCCGATGCCGCGATTGGATACAGCCTGGGCGAATCGGCTGCCCTCTTCGCCCTGGACGCGTGGCCGGATCACGGAGTGATGCTTGATCGCCTGGCATCCTCCGATCTGTTTAAAACGCAACTCAGCGGTTCTTGCGAGGCATTGCGCCGGGCCTGGCAACTTTCGGACGACCGTATGGTGCAATGGCGCGTGGCCGTCGTCAATCGCCCGGCCGATCAGGTGGATGCGGCCATTGCCGCAACACCCCATGTTCGCCGCCTGATCATCAATACTCCCAATGAGTGCGTCATCGGCGGCCTGCAGGACCCGGTGGCTCACGTCATCAAACAGCTCGGCTGCGAGGCCCTTTTCCTGGATGGCGTGGTGACGGTTCACTGCGATGCGGCTCAACCCGTGGCCCAGGCGTATAAAGAGTTGCACCGTTTTCCCACAACACCCGTGGAAAGCGTTCGCTTTTACAGCTGCGCGCGTGGTGAGGCCTATGAATTGACTTCCGAAGCCGCTGCCGATTCGATATTGCGGCAAGCCTTAAACGGTTTTGATTTTCCGGCTACGATCCGCAAAGCCTATCAGGATGGCGTCCGCTTGTTCGTCGAAGTCGGCCCCCAGTCGTCGTGCACCCGCATGATCCGACAAATCCTGGGCGATCAGCCGCATTTGGCCGTGGCCGCCAATGTGCGCGGCGAGGAGGAGTGTCTCACCCTGCTCAAATGTCTGGGAACCTTGGCAGCTGCGGGCGTGGAGATCGATCTGGCCCCGCTCTATGACTATCCCCAAGAGTACTTCCGACTCCATCCCACCGCACCCGCCAACGCCATTCGCGTGCCGGTGGGCGGTCCACCGCTTTCCATTTCGCCCTTGCCGCTGCGCGAACCCGCGGCGGAACCCGAAAATAAGGAACCGGTGATTGAACATCTTGGCAGCGATATGATCCAAGCCCTCAACGCTAATACGGCGGCCACGGCCAAGGCCCACGAACAGTTTTTGGACCTCTCCCGCCAGATGACGCGCCAGTACGGAGAGGCTTTCGAATTACAAACCAAGATCTTGGAGCAGCTGGTAGGGAAGTCATCCGATCCATTGACCGAACCTATCGGCCCGAAAGCCTCTGCGCCGGTCGCCTTTACCCGACAACAGTGTTTGGAATTTGCCATCGGTTCGGTAGGCAAGGTTCTCGGCCCCCGGTTCGACATCATCGACACTTACAAATCACGCGTGCGCCTGCCGGATGAACCCTTGATGCTGGTCGATCGCATCCTCCAGGTGGAAGGAGAAATGTGCGGCCTGGGCTCCGGACGGATCATCACCGAACACGATGTGCTTCCCGGTGCCTGGTACCTGGACGGCGGACGCGCACCGGTGTGTATTTCCGTAGAGGCCGGACAAGCCGATCTTTTCCTGAGCAGCTACCTGGGCATCGATCACCAGGTCCAGGGGGAGCGCACCTACCGGCTGCTGGATGCCACGATTCGCTTCCATCGCGGCCTGCCCCAGGCCGGCGAAACGATCCGCTACGACATCCGCATCGACAAATTCGTCAAACAGGGGGCGACCTATCTCTTCTTCTTCCGCTTCGAAGGCTATATTGGCGACGAGCATCTCATCACCATGACCGATGGCTGTGCCGGATTCTTCACCGAGCAAGAAGTACACAACTCCGGCGGCATCATCCTGAGCGAAGAGGATCGCGCCCCAGGGTTACGGGTCGAGGGTGCTCCCTTTGCCCCACTGTTGTTGGTGGGAAACGAAGTCTATGACGCCCATAAAATCGACGCTCTGCGCGCAGGCGATGCCGGCCGCTGCTTCGGCGCGGATTTCCAGGGCGTGCACCTGCCCCACGCGTTGCGACTGCCGGCCGGCCGCATGCGCCTGATCGACCGGATCATCGAACTGACGCCCAACGGCGGCCGCTGGGGACTGGGCCTTATCCGGGC
>JBAQGR010000068.1:0-5726 GCA_049287895.1 Desulfatitalea sp. | reverse complement strand
GACCGAAGCCGGCGCCAACAACTGCGCCAATCCCATGCAGGGAAAAAAGAAGATCCGCTCCATCGGAACGCCCATGAAGGGCACCCAGATGAAGGTGGTGGACGACCTGGGCAACGAAGTGCCGGTCGGCCGGCAGGGGGAGATCCTGATCAGCGGGCCGATGCTGATGAAAGGCTACTGGAAAAATCCCGAAGAGACGGCCAAAGTGCTGCGCGACGGCCGGCTCTACACCGGCGATGTGGGCTACCGGGACGAAGAGGGCTATTTCTTCATCACCGAACGCAAAAAGGACCTGATCATCAAGGGCGGCGAGAACATCGCCCCCCGGGAGGTGGAAGAGGTGCTCTTCACCCATCCCAAGGTGGCCGAGGCGGCCGTGATAGGCATCAAGGACGAGGTGTACGGCGAGAACATCAAGGCTTTCGTCGTGCTCAGGCCGGGCCAGGAGGCCACGGCCGAAGCGATCATCGAATTCTGCCAGACCAAGCTCAAACGCTTCAAGTCGCCCAAAGAGATCGCCTTCCTGCCGGCCCTGCCCAAGAACCTGGTGGGTAAGATCCTGCGCAAGGAGTTGAGAAAAATGACTCTTTTCCCGCTGGAAATCGGTACCCAGCCGTGATACATCAGCAATCCATGAAAATAGCCCTGATCGCCGCGCCCTACCCTTTGGAAGAAGCCCCTTCGCCGCCCCTGGGTCTTTGCTATGCGGCCGCGGCCTGCGAAGCGGCCGGCGCCAAAGTCAACATCGCGGACTTTATCGTCAGCCAATATGCCCCTGAAAAATTGGCCGCGGCCCTGGACGCCTTCCAGCCCGATGTGGTGGGGACCAACTCGGTCACCATGAACTTTGCCCAGGCGATCCGCATCATCCAGGATGCCAAGGCCCACCGTCCCGGGGCCATCACCATAATGGGCGGACCGCACGTCTCGTTCGACGTCAGCGACACCCTGGCGCGCTATCCCGAACTGGACCTGATCGTCATCGGCGAAGGCGAAGCCACCTTAGCCGAGCTGATCCCGGTGATCCACGATCGCGGCGCCTGGAAATCCATCGCCGGCATCGCTTACCGCGAAAACGGCCGCGCGGTCACCACCGCGGCCCGGCCGCTCATCGCCGATCTGAACACCCTGCCCCTGCCGGCGCGTCACCTGCTGCCCATCTCGCGCTACCTGGCCCTGGGCTTTCCGGTGAGCATCATCACCAGCCGCGGCTGCCCCAACAAATGCATCTTCTGTCTGGGCCGGCGCATGGTGGGACATAAACCGCGCTTCCGCGACCCCAAGCAGGTGGTAGATGAGATCGAACAGATTCTCGCCTATGGCTTTACCTGGATCAACATCGCCGATGACCTGTTCACGGCCAGCAAAAAGCGAGTGAAGGCGTTGTGCGATGAAATCGTGCGCCGAGGAGTGAAGTTCATCTGGAGCGCCTTTGCCCGGGTCAATACCGTCGATCCGAAAATGCTCGCGACCATGAAAGCCGCGGGCTGCGACAGCATCGGCTTTGGCGTGGAGTCTGGCAACCAGGAAATTTTGCGCACGGCCAACAAGGGCATCACTCTGGCCCAGATCCGGCAGGCGGTGGCCTGGAGCAAAACCGCCGGGCTGCGCGTGCACGCCTCGTTCATCGTCGGCCTGCCGGGTGAATCGCATGCAACCCTGGCCGAAACCCAACGCTTCGCCGAGTCGCTGGATGTCGAATACGGCTATCATCTTCTCTCCCCGTTTCCGGGAACGACCCTGCGCGAAGAGATTGAGCGCTACGATCTGGAAATTCTCACCGACGACTGGTCCCGGTACGATGCCAACAAGGCCATCGTGCGCAGCTCGCGGCTATCGCCCCAGGAGATGGACGACTTTGTGGATGCCCTCTACCAGACGCACAAAGTAAAAACCGAGGCTGCCGAAAAGCGTTACCTGACGGGCGATTGCACGCCGGAAGAGTTTATGATGTTCGAAGGCTACTACCGGATGAAACTGGTCTTTGAACTGCTTTCCAAAGATATCATCGAGGCGCTGGCGCCGCAGCCCGCCGACGCGTCCGATCCCGCCTCGGCGCTCATAGAAAGCATCACCCACGCCACCCGGATGACACCATCTCTCGTGGATCGCACCATCAAGCATTTCATCCAGACAGGATACCTGAAATCCAGGCCGGTCGCGAACAGTCGGCAATGGTTCTGGACCCACAACAACCAGATGGATGAGGCGCCGGCGGCTTGAGCGAGGGATGATTGACACCGCATCTCCTTTTAGCGTAAAGTGTGCAGTATCATAGAGTTCAATTGACCATAAGGCCGCTATCCAAACCGGCCGGTTTCAATGCCTCCAACAGCAGATCATCATCAACCGCTTTGGCGACGCCGAACGGAAGACCTTTTCTTCCATGATTCGCATAAGCCAAGGCGTTACCTTGGAATAGGCCCATGCGCGTTCAACCGCTGCGGACAATTCTGACCTTTCAATCCATTATTATCGCGGTCATTCCTTTTTTAGTTGCGGCCTCTTTGAGCCTGGTCTGGCTTTTCCGGCAGGTCCGCACGGATGCCGAGGAGTTTCAGCGCCAACTGGCCGTTGCCATCGCCTCCGAGGTGGAAAGCTACCTGACTTCAGCCCAGATGATCATCCAGACCACGGCCACCATCCCCATGGATGAGAATCTAGGCTGGCACGACATTCAGCACTTCGTGGATGCCCAGATTTTGTCCTCGGACTCCCTTCGCAACATTTACGCGCTATCCATAGAAGGCATGGTCATGGCCGTGGGGTTGTCGCCGGAAAGCAAAGCCAATCAAAAGGACCTGATCGGCATCGATCTATCGCACAACGCGCTGTTTGAGCAGGTGCTCCAGGAGCAGCGCCCGGTGTGGTCGGACGCATTCCGTTCGGCGGTCTGCGGCCGGTTGTCGGTGGCGCTGGCCGTGCCCTCGCCCCAAAAAGTCGCCATCGGTGAAATCGAACTCAATCGCTTGACCGATTTTTTAAGTAAAATCGCCTTATATGAGAACCAGATCATTTTCGTCATCGACCAGCACGGGCAGATCATCGCGGACCGGGATGGCCGCTATACTGCGCAACAGATGAACATCGGCGACATCCCCCTGGTCAAGGAGGGCCTGCGCACCGAACAGCCGCTGTTTGGAGAGTTTGAATTCAACCAACGGACCATGATCGGCCACATGGTTCACACCCCCACCATCCGCTGGCATGTCCTGGCCGCCCAACCCATCGAGATCGCATTCCGTTCCGTGAGCACCGCTACGCGCATTGCCATCATCGTTTTGATCCTTGCCTTGATCATCGGGCTCGCCATTTCCATCCTTTTCAGCAAAAGACTGGCGCGCCGCTTCGAATCCCTTACCACTCACGCCCGGCGCGTCTCGGCCGGTGAAGAGGCCTCCCAATGGCCCAAGAGCGGCATCAGGGAATTCGATGCGCTATCGGCCGATCTCGAGCAAATGGCGGGCACGCTGCGCGAACGCGAACACCAACTGTCAAGGCTGATGAGCAACCTGCCGGGCATAGTCTACCGTTTCACTATCGACCCGCGCCGCCGAATCCTGCTGGTAAGCCTGGGATGTCGTGCAATTACCGGCTATGGCAAAGAAGAACTGCTTGAAAACGATGACCTCTGTTTCCAGGACCTCATCCATCCGGAAGACAATGCCAGGGTCTGGGAAGAGATTCAGTTGGAACTGACCCGTAAAAAACCCTACCGCCTGACCTATCGAATCTACACGGCCGAAAAGAGGCTGAAATGGGTTTCCGATTACGGCCAGGGCATCTTCGATTCCCTGGGGACGCTCGTAGCCCTCGAGGGGTTCATGACCGATGTGACCGAAACCAAGACGGCCGACGAAAAAATCCGGGTCTCCGAGCTGAAATATCAGGCGCTGTTCGAGGAGTCCAAGGACACTGTTTTTGTCAGCACACCCGAGGGCCGCTATCTGGACATCAATCCGGCCGGCGTGGAATTACTGGGGTACGCCTCGAAGGAAGAGATGCTGGCGTTGGATATCCCGCGGGATGTATATGCCCGGCCCGAAGACCGGCGCAACTTGATCCGCCATTTGGAGCAATCCGTGTTCGTGAAAGATTACGAAGTCCGGCTCAAGAAAAAAGATGGCACGATCCGCTCGGTTTTGATCACAGCCACGGCGATGCTGAACAGCAACAAGCAAATGAGCGCCCTGCGCGGAGTGATTCGGGATATCACCGGAAGAAAATTCCTGGAAGAGCAGCTGCGCCAGTCCCAAAAAATGGAGGCCATCGGCGCCCTGGCCGGCGGCATCGCCCACGATTTCAACAACCTCTTGACCCCCATTATCGGCTATGCCGACATCATCCAAAGCAATCTGCCCCCCGACAGCCCGCTGCACGATAGTCTCCAGCAGGTGACCCGGGCGGCGACGCGGGCCAAAGAGCTGGTCCAGCAGATTCTCACCTTCAGCCGACAGTCCGAACGAGAACGCCGCCCGGTTCAGATCCACCTGATCATCAAAGAGGCCCTCCATCTGCTGCGCGCTTCCATTCCCCGCAGCATCGAGATCCGGCACGACGTGCGCCCGTGCGGATATGTGCTGGCCGATCCCGCCCAGATGCACCAGGTGATCATGAACCTGTGTACCAACGCCTATCACGCCATGCGGGAAACCGGTGGCCTCCTGGGCGTCACCGTCAAAGAGATTCAGATCGACCCCGACACGTATGCAGCCAAGATAGATCTACCCCCCGGCACCTATGTGCTTCTGGAGGTCAGCGACACGGGCACCGGCATGGATGAAACCACCCAAGCGCGCATTTTCGAACCCTATTTCACTACCAAAAAAGAGGGGGAAGGCACCGGACTGGGTCTCTCCGTGGTGCATGGCATTGTAAAATATCATGAAGGCCACATCAACGTTTACAGCGAGCCCGGCAAGGGAACGACCTTTAATGTCTATTTACCGCGAGCCGTGGCCGACGACACCTCAGCCGCGGATAGACGCTCGCCGCACACGCCCGGCGGCACGGAACGATTGTTGATCGTGGACGACGATAAGTCGATCATCGACCTGCAGAAGCAAATGTTCACGAGCCTGGGATACGAGGTGACGGCCCTGGCGGGCAGCACCGAGGCCTTGCTGCTGTTTGAACGCCGGCCGGACGGATTCGACCTCGTGATTACGGACATGACCATGCCCAATATGAACGGCGCCATGCTCGCCAAACGGCTTCTGGAGATACGCAAGGATATCCCCATCATTTTGTGCACCGGCTTCAGTGACCTCATCAACGAAGCGCAAGCCAAGTCCATCGGCATCCGTCACTATGTGATGAAACCGATCATCAAAAGAGAAATCGCCCGGACGGTCCGCTTTTTACTGGATCAGAAGTCTGCGAATACTTCCACCTGACGCGACTCGATCTGCTTCCATGCCGGATTTCCGGCCCACAGCAGCAATTCAGCCCTCAGTGTCTTTGCTTGATCGTGCTTTCGCCACTCATTTCGGTGATCATGGTGTAATCGGGAGTCACGAACGCGGCGTAACGAATGGCTCGGGGAACCGCGTCTTCGCTCTTCAGGTCCAACGGCACGGCAAACGCACCGCCACCGCTCTTCTTTGAGCCGGCGGGCGCGGGGGTGGGCGTCGCTGGTCGACCCGCGTAGATCAAATTTGGGTCCTTGATGGCGATTAACGCTTTGTGCGACGATCCACTCTCGACGACATTCAACCGCCTGATAC
>JBAQGR010000067.1:0-2518 GCA_049287895.1 Desulfatitalea sp. | reverse complement strand
GCTTAAATAGTAGCTGTCAATCGTTACCCGGAGCGCTTCAAAGCAATCTTGAGCGATTTTACTTCTATGCGCCGAACACCCGTTTGAGAAGATCGGTCACCCGCGCGGCCGGATCTTTTCGTATTTTGGCCTCCTCCTGGGCCAGCATGAAGAACAACCCCTCCAGGGCTTTGTCGGTCACATACTGATCCAGATCGAGGTTCACGCTGCCGCCCAGGGGTAGCATCCGGAGTTTCGATTCTATCGTTTGGTAGTTGCGGGTGACGCCCACTTCGGACATGGCGCCATGGACCAGGGGTTTGAAGCGTTCGTTCAGGGGCCGGGAAGTCTTCTCCTTGAAATAGAGCGTGGCTTCATTCTCCCGGCCCTGGAGAATCTGTTTGGCATCGGCGAAGGTCATCTGTTTGATGGCGCCGATGAACAGGGCCTTGGCCTCGGGAGCGGCCCGTTCGGCGGCGCGGTTCATACTTTTTTCGAAGGCCTCCACTTGTTCTCCGAAACCGACGGTGCGTAGCAGATCTTCCGCTTTGCGCACCTTTTCCGGCAGAGGGATTTTGATTTGCGGGTTCTTGAAGTAGCCGTCGGTTTTAGCGGTCACCGCGACCGCATTACCGGTGCCGACTTCCAGCGCTTGCTTCAACCCGGCGATAATTTCGTTTTGCCCCAAGGGCCGGTCGGCTTGCACCTGCTGGGCCACCTGGTCCATGACGCCACCCAGGCCGCCCTGGCAAGCGCAGAGCCCTATGGAAAGAGACAAGAAGTACGCGAAACGGACGAACATAAACGGACGGGACATAATCGATCCTTTCTTCAGCCTTAAGTCTTCGGCCTTTACTCTTCTTCTCAATCTATTCGCGCACCAACTCCACGCGCCGATTTTGGGCACGCCCCAGTTCGGTGGCATTGTCGGCCACAGGTTTGGATTCGGGCCGCAGGGTCGCAGACGCCTCTTTTTTCATGGGAAGGCCTCCAATCGTAAAGGATTTTCCGCACGGGTGGCATGTTTCGCGGCATCGCAAACGATCCGCGGCCCGTCCAATCCCTTGAGCAATAGCCCATCCGCGGGCGCTTGTCGAGGGGGACGCGATTGGGGCGCGAGAGGCCGCCATTTGACCTATTTTGAAATCAAGTCTATGGATGGAATGGGTGCGCGAGCAATTGCGTCCCCGCCCAAACAGGGGCTCTTGAACCCGCCTGTGGCTCGGCGCTTCGAATTCCGGAAAGGGAAGGTCCATGCTGCGCGTTTTTCAACACGATCTGCTCAACAAAGCCCATTTTTCCGTCACCTTGGAACTGGTACCCGGGCGGGAACATGCGGGTCGGGCTGTGGATGCGGTCATGGGCATCGCCCGGGAGGCATTCGCCGACGGACGGGTCTCGGCGGTCTCCATCACCGACAATCCCGGCGGGAACCCGTCATTGAGTCCGGATGTGATCGGCCACGATATTTTCAACCTCGGCATGGATGTGATCGTGCATTTTACTTGCCGTGATATGAACCGCGTGGGCATGGAGAGCCGGGCGTTGCAGCTGGCCCGCATGGGCATGAAGAATATCCTGGCCCTCAACGGCGACTACTCCGGGCAAGGTTTCGGCGGCCAGGGCGCTCCGGTCTTCGACCTCGATTCGGTCCAACTGCAGGTCATGTTAGGCATGCTCAGCGAACGCATCAAGCTTTCCGGCGATCCGGACTGCTTCTTTGCGGGCTGCGCGGTCTCGCCCTTCAAGCAGACCGAGGCCGAATGCTTCGCCCAATACGCCAAATTGTGTCGCAAAGTAACGGCCGGCGCCCAGTTCATCATCACCCAGCTGGGCTATGACGCCCGCAAGTTCGCAGAGTTGATCCAGATCAAGAAGCATATGCACCTCGATGTGCCGGCCCTGGGGTCGGTGTATCTGCTCAACCCCAAGACAGCCGCCATCATGAACAGCGGCAAGGTGCCGGGCGCCGTGGTCACCGATGCTTTGTTGGCGCGAATTCAAAGCGAATGGCGCGACAAGCGGGACGGACAGCGGGCAGCCATAGAACGCGCCGCCCGCCTGGCGGCGGTGCTCAAAGGGATCGGCTACAGCGGCATTCACATCGGCGGCATCCACCGCCACTACGATGCCGTAGGTCTCATTCTCGACCGTCTGGCGCAAATAGAAGACCAGTGGGAAGAGTTCCTGGAAGAGTTCGACTTTCCGCAACGGGACGGTTTCTATGTTTTTGCGGCGGACGGAGCCGATCGCACCGGATCGCTCGGCTTCGGCCGGGCGCCGGCCCAGGCCCATCTGCGTGAGCGGTTGCTTTACGCCCTTCTCAGCCGCATGCACGATGTTTTCTTCAACCATGAGCACCCACTGGCTCCCTGGTGCCGCCAATTGGCCCAACGACTGGACGACAACATCGGGCGCCGTTTGCTGACAGATCTTGTGGAAGATCCGGCCAAGCAGCTGATGCTCCACTGCCAGAAGTGCGGCGATTGCGGCATTCAGCACGTGGCCTTTCTCTGCCCGGAGTCCCAATGTCCCAAGC
>JBAQGR010000066.1:0-5768 GCA_049287895.1 Desulfatitalea sp. | reverse complement strand
CGTCGAGCATGCCGAACAGAACGATCACCAAGGCCCCTATCAGGATTGATATGGCCGCTTGATCCTTGACCGCCCACAACAGCACCGGAATCAACGCCCCTACTGCCATAGCGATTCCCCCGACCCTGGGGATAGGCGCACCGTGCACTTTACGCGCGGAAGGCAGATCCACGCAGCGGATCTGTTGCGCATATCGCCGCAAAATGGGGATTAAGGTGAGGGTAGTGAACATTGAAAAAAGTAGTGTGGAAAGATAGAGCATCAGGCCATTATCCCATTATCTGCTTTACCCCCATTTTTGACTACAACTTCTAATAGTTGCAGATACTGCTGCGCCAAGTGATCGCGGTCGTAATGGTCCCGGACATATCTTCCGCCCGTGCGCCCAAGTTCTTCAGCCATATGAGGGTGCCGGGACAGGTTCAATACGGTTGCCGCCAGGGCATGGGCACTCTCCGGCTCGACGAAGAGGCCGCCGCCGCTGTTTGCCACCAATTCCCGGCTCTCGCCATCCACCCCCAGAATAACCGGACGGTGCATGGCCATGGCCTCGAAGATCTTGGATGGAATCACGGTCTTGAACAATTCGGTCTTGCGCAGCAACACCATGCAGGCATCCGAGGCCGCCAGAATCTCCGGCACGGCTTCTTTCTTCTGCTGGGGCAGCATCAGAAGATTCTTAAGCCCCAATTGCGCTTTCATTTTTAAGAGCCGCCGGCGTTCGGCGCCGTCGCCCACCAGGAGAAATCGGATGGCCGGATGTGCTTCCAGCATTTTGGCTGCATGCAGCACGGATTCCAGAGCGTGCGCCATTCCGTGGGTACCCACATAGGAAACAACGAACTTGTTCTCCAGGTGGTACCGTTGGCGGAAACCGTTGTGCTTTTCAAGTGGCTGAAATCTTTCCAGGTCCGCACCATTGGGGACGACGGCGATCTTATCGGGAGCAATACCCTTTGCCACCATGTGACGCTTGAAGGAATGGGTGACCGCAACGACAAAGTTCGGTGCGCGATAGAGAAACAGTTCGATATACTCCAACAATACCACCAGACCGCGGCCTTTGACCACGCCCACGGCATGGATCGACTCCGGCCACAAATCGCGAATTTCCACCACCCACGGGCATCGATGCAACCTGGCGACAAAAAAGCCGGAGAGCCCACAGAAGAACTGCGGCGATGTGGAGACCACGACATCGACATTTCGGACCCACCGACAGAAGGCAACGGCCGCAAGCAGATATGAAAAGTAATTCAAGGAGCGGTTGAAAACCCCCTTGTTGGCGCTCAGGTAACTCTTGACCCTCAACACCCGGATGCCGTCTATTACCTCCCACTGCCACCAGCGGTTCCGATACCCAGGATAGACGATACCGTTGGGATGATTGGGAACACAGGTCAGAACGGTGACACGGTGTCCTGCGCGCACCCAACGCTTGGCATTTTCAGAAGTGCGCGATGCCGGCGCGTTGACCTCGGGTGGAAAATAATGGGTCAAAAAAAGAATGTGCATAGGCCTACAAAAGGATTGTTTTAAAGTTCTTGGATAGCCGCCATGGGCGAGCGGGAGCGATGTCCACTGCTGGCCATATGCATCACCCAACCGATGCAGACGGGCAGCGGCACGCCGCTGAGTTTCAGCCTCAACACGGAGCACGGGTGTTTGACGTTGAATTGGGGGCAATACCAGCCCTTTTCGACCGTGACCTGGCCTGGGCCATCGGTCCAAACCAGCATGATCGGCTGGTGGCCGTCCACAATTCTGAGCGTATGCTCCGTATGCTCGATCTTCAGGTCCGGATGGATGTGAAGGCGGGACTCCAGATCATGAGTGCCTGTACCGGCGATACGATCGGCGATGAGCAGCCTGTCTCCGGCCCAAGAGACATAACGGTGGTGAATCGGCGCTCCCTTTAGCCGCTTATAGCCATCGTGGGCCCCTTGAAAATAAATGGCACCGTCGGTCTGCGCGGCGATGGCGGCATGACGCGGTTTGGCCCGCCGGGCGCAGCGGTGGGCGCCCCACACCTCAGACTGATTCGCGCCATCGATGGTGACCGTATTGTGCCCGGCATTGCCACGGTTATAGCGCCGGATCGGCCCATCCTCGTATTGAAAACAGCCCGAATCCACGATCACGCGCCGGCCCCCCAGCGTCAGCTCGAAACTAAGCGTGTCACAATGCGCGTGGCCAGGTTGATAGTCCGGCCCGACCGGGCCGCAGTCGATGATGAGCCGATCGCCCGGCCGGGGGGCCATAACGTAGTACCCGGTTTCGGGAAAAGCCCACACCGCGCCGTCAGGATCACCGATCGGTTTACTGGTCAGTCGCTCGCAGTACGTAAACAGCTCCTTCGGCGGCGGCTCGATGCCGAAGGCCGCATCGTTAAACAGCGCAATCTCTCCGTCCGGCAAAGTCATGCCCTTCAGGAACGCGGCCATGCGTTGGACAACAGGCAAGAGCACGGCCCAAATCGTTTTGGAGGCTTTGTCTTCTTTCCTGCCGCCGATGTTCAAAAGATCCAGGCAATCTTCCAGAATCATGGCATGGTACATCGGGCTGCGTTCGAAGTGTCCGCCGTCGGCTAGGATCTGTTCCGCGATTTGCCACTTCAGCAACTTTAGCGCTTGGTGCCGCCACCGTAGCGCATCCTTGCCCTGGAAGAAAAGCCCCGCGAACAACAGGGCTTTGGTGTTTTTGAACAGATGGTTCCCCAGCAGGTGGTACTCTTTATTCTTTTCGAGCCAAAGGGTCTGTCGGTACAGGCTTTCAAGCCAGTTCGCCGGAAGCTGGCCGCGGTTATGTGGGTGTAGGAAAAACTTGATCCAATTGACGACCCGCAAAGAAACCGGAAAAGGCTCCCATGCATCCATCGTGCCCGCCGGGTTGTGAACGATCCAATCTTCGATCAGCCCACCGCGATCTTCGAGAGACCTTCCCTCATCCTGCAGAAAATCGAAGTAGTGAAGATTGTAGCGCCACAGTTTCGGCATTTCCGACGATCGCCAGTCGACCGAACGACTGTTGGTGTACTTCCGCCGGAGGTTTAAGAAGATGAATTCCCCTGGATGCCCGGCCCGTTTGCCGATCCACGGCGCGATGACGCCTATCACGGGGTTAATTTCAATATTGGAAAGGATCACCCGTCGCGGGAAGCGTGTGTTGAATTGTTTGAAAAGCCGCGAAGCGATCTGCCTCGGGCGCAGGTGACGGATGGTGTGGAAATATCGGCTGAAACCTGTGCCGCGTAAACAATCGCGAAGAGACACCCTGTCTATCAGTCCGCTATTCATTCAAAAGCTCGGCCAGATGAATCTTTTTCAAGCCGGCCAGTTGCAACTTTTCCAACAACCGCCATAGGACCCGAAGCATTAAACCAAGGTTGTCCCAACCGTGGATAAAACGGAGCATCACTTCCAAACGCCGCAGCCGATCCCCCCTGCAAGGCCAGAAAATCAAGCGGCCATGGCGTAATACATATTCGGCGTCCGATACCAGCGCACGACCATGCATGCTCCCCGTGGCTTTAAAGTTCTGCTTGGCTTCGTCACCATAAAAAGCCTCATTGCGTTCGCCGGCAACATGCTTGTAGTCATGAAACTGGTGCAGCGCCGTGACCGCAAAGCTGCCGTCCACAAGCGGATAGCGATTTTTGAGGCAATAAACCAATAGGGCCTTGTCATATCCGCCGCGCCCGATGATCACCGGCGGCAGATTGCGCCAGGTGCCGCGGCGAAATGCAAAATAATCGATTCCCGTCGGGCCATGTGCTTTTATCTGTCCAGCTTTAACCAGCGGCCCTATCTTCTTCTTCCAATTGCCACGATCGACGTCAATGATGACCCCTTGGTCTAGATCGATCCGCTCGCCGATGAGCAGAAAATAGGGAAACGGTATCGAACGCAATGCGCCGGCAATGCCGGCTAGCAAAATATCGCAATTCAAATATACCTGAAGATCGAACTTGGCATGCGCGGCGGCATGGTCCGCGATGGCGCCAAAGAAGGGCGCACCGGAGGATGCGCTTTGGATATTCTTGACGACCGTCACATTGAGCTCGTTGCCGGCCTCTTCGATCCCCTCCGAATCTCCATAGAGGATGACTTCACAGCCCGCAGCAGCCGATAGCCAGCTGCGCACGGCCCTGTATTGATTCTCCTTGTCAATGCCCCTGAACGGCTTTGGGCTGGCCAGAAAAGAGATCACCGTATTTGCCCTCGCATTTGTTTGAAAGATAAACCACTTTGAAGCTTCGGAGGATCAAGCACCTCCACCGTGCCGACGATTTTAGCCGGATTCCCAGCGACGACCCCACCGGCCGGCACATTTCTGGTTACAATACTGCCTGCGCCGATCACCGCACCTGCGCCGATAGAAACGCCTTTCAAGATCAGCGCATGGACGCCGATGAACACGTCGTTGCCGATTTCGATGGGCCTGGAATTCGCCAGGCGTGCATCCTCCGGCGACGACCGTTCATCGGGATCGAGGCTGTGGAAATCAGTGTCGGTAATGGCGACGTCTGCGCCGATCACACAGCGGTCACCAATGGTCACTTGCTCGGCCGCACAAATCGATGTCCCACTCATGCGAACACCGTCTCCTATACGCAGCAAGGCATCCTTGCGAAGCGTTCTGAGTATGACCGGATGGTGGACGCCGAGCGCTGTTTGGGCGGATCGTGAGCAAATCAAGCACCTGTCGCCGATTTGCATATGAGATCCCTTGAATAGAGTCAGGATGGGTATTCCATGCCACACGATGCCCTTGCCGATGCACGCACCGCGGGACCGCCAAACGGGTTGCAGAACACTTTCGACATACAAGTCGGCAAGGTAGCGCGGGTATTTATGGAAAGAGAAGATCCATTTAAGGTAACGATGCACGGGCATTCAGTTTTTCACAGCCTTTCGGCGCGCCCCCTTGTTCTTCCACGATTTTCCGGTATATTTCCAACTGATCGGCTGAGACCCTTTGTCGATCATTTCTTTTCAAACCCATTTTTCTGGCCGACGCGGATAAGCGCGCGGCCAGTTCCTGGTCTTCAAGCAGTCGCGCCATTTGAAAGGCGCACATAACTTCGTCGCCGGGCGGGAAATAAAGGGCGCTAACGTTGTCCTCGGCCAGACAGGCAAGCCCTCCGGCATAGGAAACCACTGACGGTACGCCCACGATCATGGCTTCGGCCAAGGCGACGCAATAGCTCTCAACGAAGCTGGGGGCGAGAAAAAGGGCGCTATCATGCAATTGTGCAATGATCTGCGGCGCGGACAAAGCGCCAAGCCAGAAAACTTTTTTTTCCACTCCCAAGCGCCTTGCCTCTCGGACGATCCAGGCGATATACCCGCTCTGCCGGACACCCTTCTTTTTGTGCGCGCCGGCAACGCACAGGGCGATATTTGGAAATCGCTCTTTTAATATTGCCATTGCCCGAATGGCGACATGCAATCCTTTGAAAGGAGTGGAGTAAGCGGAGGAACAAAAGATCTTCTGGCTCCCGGAGGGCTGCCATGGCTCCGCCTCGTAGAAAGGCGGCCGCAGCATTCGGTCGTTCTGAAAAATTGCGCCGCGTGGATTGATATGCAGTGCTTGGGCCGCGGCCCACTGGCTGTGCGCGGAAATATAGTGATGATGGGATATCATCTCTTTCTCAAACGCCCCCCAGCGTTCGAATCGTCTTTTATTCCGGCCGATGGTTTCCCGTCGAACGATCTCCTTCAATCCGATACAAGCCCGCTGCTCTTTTCTGCTGAGCCCCCCATGGT
>JBAQGR010000065.1:0-8064 GCA_049287895.1 Desulfatitalea sp. | reverse complement strand
GCTTAACTATTCTGCATCCCACCATATCGATCCATTAAAGGCACGCAAGGATCTGAATAAACTTATAAGGAAAAACGAAACCGAATAAGTGGGGGTAACGAGCCAGTTTTCAAGAAGGCCCCTGTGATTGTCCGTCACCTCTCAGTATCTCGTCGTATTCCGCTGAAAGGTGGCCAGAAAAACGAAACGGAGAAGCGCGCGAGCGCCCCTCCGTTTTTGTATTCTTGATTACCGTCGGCGAAGATTACTCGCCGGTGGCGGCTTTATGTGTCTTGATTTTGACCTTGTCGGTCAAGCCTTCATAGTATTCGCGCAGAATGGCGACGACTTCGTCACGGCCGAAATGATCGGGCATGGCGCCGCCTTCGCTGAGGATCTTGCGTAGCATGGTGCCGGAGAGCATCACGCGGTTCTCTTTGCCGTGGGGGCAGGTGCGCAAAGAGGCCATGCCGTCGCACTTGGTGCAGTAGAAGGTCCAGTCGATCTTCAACGGCGAGCAGAGCAGGGCTTTGCCGGCTTCTTTGGGTTTGGGAATCTTGTCGAAGATGGTCTGGGCTTCGAACATACCGTAGAAGTCGCCCACGCCGGCATGGTCGCGGCCGATGATCATGCGCGAGCAGCCGTAGTTCTGGCGGAAGGTGGCATGCAGCAACCCTTCGCGGGGGCCGGCATAGCGCATATCCAGCGGATAGCCGCCCTGCACGACGTTCTTTTCCACGAAGTGGTGTTTCACCAGGGCATCGATGCATCTCACGCGCACTTCGGCGGGAATGTCGCCCGGTTTCAGGTTACCGACCAGCGAATGGATGTACACGCCGTCGCACACTTCCACGGCGATTTTGCACAGGTATTCGTGGGAGCGGTGCATGGGGTTGCGCAGTTGCAGGGCCGCGATTTCGCTCCAGCCTTTTTCCTCGAAAATCTTGCGGGATTCGGCCGGGCGATGATAGACACCGGCGTACTTTTTGGGATATTCGCCTTCGCTGAGCACTTTCACCGGACCGGCCAGGTTGATCGGGCCCTGGTTCATGACCATCTGCACGCCAGGGTGGTCGTCCTTGGCGATCTTCCAGAAATCCTCGGCGGTCTTGGTGCCTTCGCCCATGAAGATTTTTTCACACTCATACTTTTTGTCGGCGTCGGTCAACTCGAACTTTTCGGTGACCTTCATGGTGGCCATGATTTCGTTGCCCTCGGGATCGAACAGGGCGATCTCGTCACCGACCTTGATGGTGTCGGCGTCGGCCTTGGTGGTGTCCAGGGTCACGGGGACCGGCCAGAAGGTGCCGTCAGCCAGCAGATACTTATCACATACGCTCTTCCAGTCGGCTTTGGTCATGAAGCCGGTCAGGGGGCTGAAGCCGCCGATGCCGATCATGATCAGGTCGCCTTTGATGCGCGGGGAGATGGTGACCTTTTTAAGGCCCGCGGCCTTTTTCTTTTCAGCTTCCAGCGCTGCGCCTTCCAACAAGCAAACAGTCAGACCTTTGCCGCCATGAGGGGGAATCAGTTTTGCCATCAGTTGCTCTCCTTTCGGTTTCTATTTATATTGATATCAATAGGCTAAACAGCCTTATGGGCAAGCGCGCGTTTCTCCACGAGCGAAAGGCGTATTCCTATATAGGAACCGACAATTTGTCAAGCTGAATCAGGCTTTGCAGATCAGTGAATTTTTCTGGATCGTGCGCTTCATCCAAAGATCTCAAGTCGGTTCTGGAAGCGTCCGATAGTGGAAGATACAAACTCTGTGATAATGGCAACGTTCCACTAAAGTGTTGATCGGGTGCAACGGTGGGGTTAAGGTGGAGGATATGGACCTGCCGGAGAGTGTGGCGGTCGTCGGACACAAGGAGGCCCATCGCATGCGCACCACGGATAAACTGAAAGACAGCGTTGACGTTATCGAAAAAATCAAGACCCTGCCGGCCCTTGAATCGTTCGGTGAAAACGATCTGAAAGATCTGCTGCGCATCAGTAAGATCGTGCGCTATGAACCGGGCGAGCTGATTGTCGACGAAAGCAGTTATGACGGGTGGATCTACTATCTCATTTCGGGCAGGGTGCGCATCGTCAAGAAAGGGGCTGAGATGGCCGTCTTGCAGCGCACCGGCGACGTCTTCGGTGAAGTGGGTGGCATGAACGGCAGCGAGCTTTCCGTCTCCGTCTTTGCCCTGGAGCACGCCACCTGTCTCAAGATCGACATCTCCAACGTGGATGGTTTGCCCAACGAGAACCGTTTCGTCTTTCGTTATGTGATCTTTCGGGGTTTCGCCGAAGTGCTGGCCAAGCGGTTGCGGATCACCACCGAAAAGTATATGCGCGCCAAGGAGGAGATCGAGCGCCTGCGGTCACGGAGCCAATAATATCCGACCTTGTACCTATTTAAAAACGCCTCTTTCCGATTGACTCCCCTACGCTTCTGATTTAGAGATGGTGGCCTTTCGTCCTCGGATGCCGTCCGAATTACCTTACGGGTCCGCGAACCGACGGGCGCCGGTCGTGTCCTGTATAGAGGACTTTATGTACCAATTCTTTGTCGCCGTGCTGATCGTGGTCGCGGGTGGTCTTGCGCCCCTCGTCTGGATGCGCCGAGCTACCTGGATGCGCGCCATCGGCGCGACGACCATCGCCGCTGGCTGCCTGCTGGGGGCCATCGACGCCGGGGTCAAACTCTTCTCCCCGGCGCCGGTTTCGGTTTCCGTCGCCTTTCTAGATCGCTTCGCCCTGGCTTTCAAGATCGACGCATTGTCCGCCTTTTTCCTGGTAGCCGTTTTTACGGTGTGCCTGCTGGCAGCGGTTTACAGTTATCATTACATGGACCACCCCCAACGGCAGGTGCGCACCGCCCTGCACTATTTCTTCTTCGGTCTGCTGGTGGCGGCCATGGCGCTGGTGGCAACCGCCGACAATATCATCACCTTCGTTTTGTGCTGGGAGATGATGTCGCTGGCGTCGCTGTGCCTGGTGCTCTACGACTACGATCATGCCGAAAACCGCAAGGCCGCTTACCTCTATGCGGTATTTTCCCAGGTGGGCGCCATGTGCATCGTCGCGGCCTTCGCCCTTATCTATGCTCATAGCGGGTCGTTCGGTCTGGATGGCGCGGCCGAATTGCCCGAAGATCTGAAAACAGGGGTCTTTGTGCTGGCCTTGATCGGCTTTGGATCCAAGGCAGGGATCTTTCCGGTGCACATCTGGCTACCCCATGCCCACCCGGCGGCCCCCAGCCACATCTCCGCGGTGATGTCCGGAGTGATGATCAAGATCGGGATTTACGGCATCCTGCGATTGTACGCGGTGATGGAGTGGCACACCCCCCTGTTCGGCCACATCGTTCTGATCACCGGCCTGGTCTCCGGCCTGCTGGGCGTGATCTATGCGATAGGCCAGCACGACCTTAAGCGGCTGCTGGCCTACCACAGCATGGAGAATGTCGGCATCATCCTGATGGGCGTGGGGGTGGGCATGATCGGCGTCGCCGCGGGTAAGCCGGTCATGGCGGTGCTCGGGTTCGCCGGGGCACTGCTGCATGTATGGAACCACGCGCTGTTTAAATCGCTCTTGTTCATGGGCGCCGGTATGGTGCTCCATCACACCGGTACCCGCACCATGGACCTGCTCGGCGGCTTGATCAAGCGCATGCCCATCACTGGCGTCACTTTCTTCATTGGCGCCCTATCCATCTCCGGACTGCCGCCATTCAACGGCTTTGCCAGCGAGTTTTTTATCTATATGGGTGGCTTTGGCGGGTTGGCCCTGACCAGAACCGATTTCGTGCTCAGCGTGCTGGCCGTTTTGGGGCTGGCCATGATCGGCGGGTTGGCCCTGGCCTGTTTCACCAAGGTGGTGGGGGTGGTCTTTCTGGGCGAGCCCCGTAGCCGGGCCGCCCAGGCAGGGCATGAAGCCGGGGTGACCATGCTCGTCCCCATGCTTCTGCTGGCCATGGCCTGTGTCGCGATTGGTGTGTTTCCAACGCTCTTTATAGTCATGGCGCTCAAGGCCGTGGCCGCCCTGAACCTGGGTTACGGCCGCATTCCCCTGGAACCCTTCATAGCCTTGACCGGCAACATCACCCAGGCTGCACTGCTCCTGGTCGTGGTCGTCGCCATCGTGCTGGGGCTGCGGGCCCTTCTCTACCGGGGCAAATCGGTCACGGTCGCGACCACCTGGGGCTGCGGGTTTACGCAGCCCACGGCGCGGATGCAATATACCAGCAGCTCCTACGCGGCTTCGATTCTGGCGTTTTTCAGGACCGTGGCGCCGCTGGGCGAAGAGCATCCCACCATCCGCGGCCGTTTTCCGGACAAGACCTATTATATAAGCCATATTCATGATTTGGCCGAGCGGCACATGGGTCACCTGGTCGTTCGTCCCGTGCAGCGGCTCTTCGATCGCCTGCGCTGGGTGCAGCACGGCGATATTCATATGTATATCGGGTTTATTCTCATCGCCATCGTGGCGGCGATGTTTTTTGTGTAAGGGAAGATGACGGTTGAAAGAGGAAAGCTGAAAGAAAAAGCAGGGTTCCCGTGATGCAATCGATTGTGCTGCTGATATTGGCCATGCTGCTGGCCCCGCTCTATGCGGCCTTGATCCTCAAGGTGAAGGCCTTTTTCGGCGGCAAGAAGGGCCCTCCGTGGCTGATCCACTACTTCACCCTGGTTAAGCTGTTCAAAAAAGGGTCGGTCTATAGCACCAGCACCACCTGGATCTTCAAACTGGGGCCTGTCTTCTCTTTTTCCACGGCAGCCCTGGCCCTGATGTTTATGCCTGTGGCCGGTCAAGCGGCGCTTTTTGCGTTCAAGGGCGATGTGATCTTCGTGCTCTATCTGTTGGGGCTCGGCCGCTTTTTTACCATCGCCGCGGCCCTGGACACAGCCTCGCCCTTCGAGGGCATGGGCGCGGCGCGCGAGGCTTTTTTCCCCATCCTTTGCGAAGCCACGCTGTTCATGATGCTGGTTCTGTTTTACATCCTCACCGGCGAGGTGCGTCTGGAGAGCTATTTTGCCGGGGGACAGCCCCTGGCGCTGTGGCGGGCCGCCGGCGCGCCGCTGCTCTTTGTGGTCATCGCCCTTTTCATCGTACTGCTGACCGAAAACGCCCGCGTGCCGGTGGATGACCCGGCCACGCACCTGGAACTGACCATGATCCATGAGGTCATGGTCCTGGACCACAGCGGACCTGATTTGGCTTTGATCGAGCTGGGCTCCTTTTTCAAGCTTTTTTTCTATGGCGGCCTCGTGACCCGGCTGTGCTGCCCGTTCACATTGGGGGCGACGGCCGACGCACTGATTTTCTTTGGAGCTCTGGCGGTGGTGTACGTAGTTATCGGCGTCACCGAAGCGATAATGGCCCGCTACCGTATGGACAAGGTCCCCCAGTTTGTCCTGACATCGTTTGCCTTGGTGGCCTTTGCCACTGTCATCACCCTGGAGTTCATGCGATGATCGACCCGGTCGATACCCTGTTGGTCCTGGTGCTGCTTGCGGTGCTCTCTTCCCTGGCCTCCAGCCGGCTGCCATCACTGATCAAGGCCCTTGCCTTCCAGGGGGTGGTGGTCTCCATCGTGCCGCTCTTTCTGGGGCACGCCCTGAGTGCCGGCAACGTCGCCTTCACCCTGGTGACCCTGTTGATCCGCGGCATCGCCATCCCCCTGTATATCTACATGGCCATCCGCAAAGTGGCCATACGCCGGGAGGCCGATCCGCTCGTGGGGTACAGCGCTTCTCTATTGATCGGCTTGATCATCATCATGACGGCCATCTTCGTCAGTCCTCGATTTCACCTGCCGCTGGTCCAGGGCCATAGCCTGCTTCTGCCCACCGCCATTACCCTCATCGTGGCCGGCATGTTTCTGCTCATGGCCCGCCGCAACGCCATTGCCATGGTGCTCGGCTACATGATGATGGAAAACGGTATCTATCTGGTGGGTACCGGCTTTTCCACGCGCGCCGCCCACCATATCGTAGAGTTCGGAATTTTGCTGGACGTGCTGGCCGGTGTGATGATCATGGCCATTGTCCTGCAAAATATCAAACAGGCCTTTGACAGCGTAGATACCGATCGGCTCAGGACCTTGAAGGAGTAGGTGGGCGAGATGGTAGAGCTTATAATTCTCATACCCATGCTGGCCGGCGTGGTGGCTTTTTTTCTGCCGCAGACCACTGCACGGCCCTTGCTGGTGCTCGTCGGCGTCGTGCACCTGGTGCTGTCGGCGCTGCTCTGGGCGCGTCGGCCGGCGTCCCTGCTGCCCGAATACTTCGCCGTGACTCCCGAGGGGCTGTTGTCGCTGATCGTCATTTCGCTGCTTTTTCTGCTGATCGCCATTTACACCACCGCCTATCTGGACGTGGCCGAGGTGCGTTCCGAGCACATCTTCTCCGGGGCCTTGCTGCTCTTCTTGTCGGCCATGACCCTGGTGACCCTCTCGGACCATCTCATGGTGATGTGGATCGCCATCGAAGCCACCACCCTGGCCAGCGCGCCGCTGATCTACACCCATCGCTCCGCGGCCTCCTTTGAAGCCACCTGGAAATATGTGTTGATCTGCTCGGTAGGCATCGCCCTGGCCCTGCTGGGGTCATTGCTGATTACACTCAGCATGGATGCGGGCGGCGTGGATGTGCCGGTGGCCTTTTCGGAGTTGACCCGGGCCGCCCCGCGGCTGGACCCGACCTGGCTCAAAGCCGGTTTTGTCTTTATCCTGGTGGGCTATGGCACCAAGATGGGGCTTGCGCCCATGCACACTTGGCTGCCCGATGCCCACAGCGAAGCACCCAGCCCGGTGTCGGCGCTGCTCTCCGGGGTGCTGCTAAATTGCGCCTACCTGGGCATTTTTAAAACCCACAAGATCATGCAGGCCGCGGGGTTGGGCGACTTTTCGGGCACAATTCTGATCTGCTTCGGCCTGGCCTCCATCATCGCCGCCGCGACCTTTATCATCAAGCAGTTGGAGTATAAGCGGCTGCTGGCTTACTCCAGCGTGGAGAACATGGGCATCATCGCTTTCGGGACAGGCGTGGGCGATTTGGGGGCCTATGGCGCCATGCTCTGTCTGATCCATCACAGCCTGATCAAATCGTCGCTCTTTCTCTCCTCGGGCAATATTCTCCACGGTTACGCCAGTCGCGCCATCGAAAGCGTCGGTCTTCTCTCCCGGCGCATGCCCAAGACGTTCGTGGCCTTTTTCAGCGGCTTTGTGGGCATCTCCGGATTTCCGCCCTTCGGTATTTTTCTCGGCGAGCTGCTGATCGTCATCGCGGCCTTCCGGGCCGGGCACTATCCGGCGGCCATCATCTTTATTCTGGGTCTGTGCGCCATCTTCGCCGGATTCGCCAACCATGCCCTCCGAATTTCGTTCGGCGAGAGCGACTCCGACCAGCGCATCCCGGAAAAAGCGGCCATGGTCTGGCCCCAGTACCTGCTGCTGCTCACCTCGCTGACGCTCTGCTTCTGGATGCCCGATACCTTGAACCGGACCATTGCCCAGGCGCTGGCCTTTGTCGGCGGAGGGTTCTGATGCAAACCGATTTCGCGCGCATCGGCCACGGCCAGGCGATTCCTATGGCGGACCTGCCTCTGCTGCCCTGGGAGGATTTCTACAAACAAGTCCGGGCCCTGACAGGCCAGGGCGCCAAGGTGGTGCACTTTTTCGTATACGCCGACGGCCCGACCCACAAGCTGCTGGCCGTGCTGCGTACCGACTGGCTGCTGGCCGCGGTGACTCCCGTGCCTGATCACTACCCTGCCCTGACACCGGCCCGGGAGCCGTTTCATCTCTTCGAACGCGAAATCGCCGAGCAGTACGGCATCTGCCCCGAAGGCCATCCCTGGCTCAAGATGGTGCGCTACCATGCCAACGCGCGGGGTACGGCCGATCTCTTCGGCAACGATTACCAACAGGATATCCCCGGCAACTATCCTTACTACACGGTGCATGGCGAAGAGATCCACGAAGTGGCCGTAGGGCCGGTGCACGCCGGCGTGATCGAACCGGGCCATTTCCGCTTCAACTGCATCGGCGAGCGAGTACTACACCTGGAGATTCAGCTGGGCTATCAGCAT
>JBAQGR010000064.1:0-2237 GCA_049287895.1 Desulfatitalea sp. | reverse complement strand
CGGTTAGCTCCCACGAGCGGAACGCTCCCAGGGCCGCCAAAATGTTCAACCGTTCGTGTTCGCTGGGCGAGGCCTCGAAGCGCCGCCGGAACCAGGCCAGGGCCGCGTTGCCCTGGCTCCAGGCACCAATCTGCATCACTGCCTTGGCGATGTCCGGGTGAATCGCCTGGTCGGCGGTAAGCAATTGAAACTGCTCGTTGGCGAAATCCACCGCGCTCTCCAGGCCCCACACGGCCCCTTGCCACAGCAGTTGGTCCCGCAAGATGGCGGTGGTGTGGGGCTCGTTTTCGGCAGGCCGGTAGCCGATGCGCGCCAGAGCCGTCCGGGCCAGCTCGCGGCCCAGGGCGGTGATGGCGGCGCGGCCCTCTTCGGGGGCTACCAGCATGGCCTGGAACAGGTGGCCGGCGATGCTGGCCAGGGGTAGAAAGGCGCTTTCGGTCGCATAGTGGCTTAAAAACGAGAGGTATTCGGCCAGCGATAGATGGTCGTGGCGCACCAGGGCATAGAGATCATTTTGCAGCCCCCAGCGATCTTCGAGCCCCATGGATTGATCAGCGACGTGCCGGCCCAGGGCCGCCAGATTCTCCCCATCGTCATAGCGCACCCGGTAAAAACCGGTCTGGTCGTTGTTCAGCTTATAGGCCACGGTGTGGGGCGGCAGGGTTACACTGGCGGTTTGCTCCTGCATCATCAGGGCCTGGGTGTGCCACCGGCCGTCGGCGCTCCAGGTGGTCAGGGTCAGGGGCACGATCCAGCGCTGGTCGTTGGACATGTCGATATAGGTGAACCGCTTTTGTTGCAGCGTCACGGTCTCTTCCCTGCGGGCGGCGATGATCAGCGGATGGCCGGGCTGGCCGATCCAGCTTTGCATCATGGCGGTGATGGGTTGGGCCGAGGCCTGCTCGAAGGCCTCCCACAAATGGTGGCTTTCGGCACAATCGTACTGGTGTTGTTCCAGGTAGCCGCGAACGCCTTGCTGGTAGGCCTCCCGGCCGATGTAGCCCTGGATCATGCGCAGGATGCTGGCACCTTTGTTATAGATGATCGGCGCGGTGCTAGAGTTGATCACTACGTGCTCGCCGCCGGGGATTTCGATGGCGATCGTATCGCGCAGGCCGTCGCGGGTCAGGGCCGTGGCGGTTTCAGTGAGCAGGAATTGATCCCAGATGCCCCAATCGGGATGATAGTGGGCCACCACCCCGAAGCCGAAATAGGTGGCGAAGCTCTCGTTGAGCCACAAGTACTTCCAATCGGACGGGGTGACCAGGTTGCCGAACCACTGGTGGGCGATTTCGTGCGCGATCACTTCACAGATGCGCTGGACGCCCGCTTTGCTGGTCAACTCGGGGAAGTGCAGCAGCAAGTTTTCCCGGAAAGTGATGGCGCCCCAGTTCTCCATGGCGCCGAAGGCAAAGTCGGGCACGGCGATCAGATCCATCTTGGGCAGCGGGTAGGGAATGCCGTAATACTCCTCGCAATAGCGCAGGGCTTTGCGGCCGAAGGCCAGCCCCAGCCCGGTGGTGTGGGCCATGCCCGGCAGGTGGGCCAGGCGCACGCGCGGGTCTTCTCCATCATGGGCCAGTTCGAATTCCCCCAGACCGAAGAAGAGCAGATAAGTGGACATCTTGGGCGTGGGTTCGAACACCACCCGTTTGCGAGCGTTGTCCAGAAGTTCTTCCCCCAGGGGCAGCGTGTTGGCCAGGGCAGTCAGGTGGCGGGGCACGGTCATGGTCAGTTCGAACACCGCCTTGTGGAGCGGATGGTCCATGCAGGGAAAGGCCTGGCGCGCCGAGCTCTCCTGGAACTGGGTGACGGCCAGGCGGAAGGTGCGGCCGTCGTGGCTGGCCTGACTGCGGTAGAACCCGGCCATTTTATCGTTGATGCTCCCCTGGTAATCGATGCACAGCTCGATGCGGCCGCTGCGCGGTTCGGGCAGGTGGATGACAAGGGTCTCCTTGGCCGGGTCCACGCCAAAGCATAGATCGGTCCAGCGCTCCCCGTCCCGCAGCCGGCATTTCCAGATGGCCAGCTCGAGCAGGTTCAAGGTGATGGTGTCGGCCGGTTTGTCGGCAAAAAGCGCGATGGTCACCTGGCCGTCGAACCGGTATTGGTCCAGGTCCGGTGTGATGTGGATCGTGTAGCGACGCGGATGGATGTGGGGCATGAGTGAGCCTTTCATGGAATATGGTTTGACGTGTTAGGTGCTATTATAGGTACGCCATGTTCCCCTTGCAAAC
>JBAQGR010000063.1:0-9421 GCA_049287895.1 Desulfatitalea sp. | reverse complement strand
TGACGGTGATGCTCCGGGGCTTGCCGGTGCGGTTCATTACGCTGAAACCGGCCTGGAAGCGGTCGCCCTCCAGCACTTGATTGGGCATGACCGGCCGGATCTCCGTGGCGCGGTTGACCTGGACCGTGGCGTCGCCCAGCCCCAGACGATCTGCGGGCGTGACGGCCAACACCAGAATGCGCCAGCCGGTGAGATTGTCGGGTGCCTCGAAGGTGATATTCGCCCGGCCGTCGGCATCCACGGCCAGGGAGGGATTCCAGTAGCTGACATACTTGAAGAGCGAGCGCATGCCGATGTCCGACCCGCCGTCACCGCCGCTGGTGGCTCCTTTCTTCTCGAACTTTTGCCGGCCCACCAGGCGGGTGAGCAGGCTGTAGTTTTGAAGGTCCAGGTCGCCCAAATGGTAAAAACCTTTGTAGGGATCGTAGTAGTCGCGGCCCTGGCTGTTCAGGTCCAGAACTGCTTCGTCCAGCACCGCCACTGCCAGTTCGATGGGCTCGCCGGCAGCGGAGGTCTTGGCCGGGACGGCCCGCAGGCGGACGTTGACCTTTTCGCCGGGCTTGTAGGTCTGGCGCTCGGGACGCACCTCGACATCGATCTGCTTGTACGGATCGTCGACCGTTACGGGCAGGTAACCCATACGGAAAGCGGGTTTGCCCAGATCGACCTGGCCGTCTTCCGCGGGCCGATCGACCCGGGGAGAGGTGACCAGCACCGAAAGATAAAAGCCGGGCAGATCGTCGACGCCGACGGGTACCTCAATGATCGGCGTGCTGCCCTCCAGCCGCTGCTGCCAGTGGCGGATCACGCCGTAACGTTCGACGCTGATCAGGGCCATGGCGCCGGGGTAGGGGTTTTTGATCAGGTAGCGGCCGGTATCGCCCACCTGGAGCTTCTCTTTTTCCGGGATGATCTGGAGGCTGTTGTCGTCCGGCTCTTCCCAGAGCACTTCCCCCTTGCCCGCCACCCAGGCGTAAGTTTGGGCGCGCACCGGCCGGCCTTTGGTATCGTCGATGGCGGCCGTGACGCGGTAGTAGCCCGGCGCAGCGGGTGTAAAGGTGCACAGGCCGGGCGCCTCGGTGGCAGTAAAGCGCAGGTCCGTCACCGCAGCCCACGTCTGGGTGTATTCGGTCAGGTAGGCATTGCCCGCCCCTTTGACCCGCGAGGCCATGGTCTCCTGGCGTTCGACGGTCACTTGCACGGCCGCGCCTGCGGTCGGTTGTCCCTTTTCGTCGGTCACGATAAAACCGATCTGGGCCGGCTCGCCTGCCGCATAGACCCAGCGCGTCTGTTGCAACCCCACGAACCGGTCGCGGCCCACGTAGGTGGCCGAAGCGGCGGCGGCGACATATTTGCCGCGATCGTCCTGCACCGCGCTCTCGACCACCAGGCGACCGTAGAGAATTTCGCCCGCCGGCACGGTCAGGGTGGCGGTCTGTTTGCCCTGGTCGTCCAAGCGTTCCTCGATTTCGTAGAGGGGCAGGGTGCGGTCGCCGCGCTGGGTTTCGTCGTAGAATGTGAAGGCCTTGGCCACCGGGTGGTCGGAAGTAAAGGTGCTTTCGGCCACGCGCGCCATGACGCGCAGGGGCGCGTCCGGATAGGGGCCGCCGGAGTGCAGGGCCGCCGATGAGGTGATCTGTAACGTGTCGTCCGGTCGGAACAGCGTGCCGTTGAGCTCGATCCGCGCGCGGAACGGCGACGGTGTAAAGTCGCTGACCAGCACGCGGATGGGCTGCCAGCGATCTTCGCTGAACTTGGCCGACACGTTAAAGCGATACCAGCCCACCGCACCGCTCTTGGGCACGCTGAATTCGCCGTCATAGGCGCCGAAAGCCGACAGGGTGATATCTTTGACGGTGTGGACCGTCTTGCCCGTGGGATCGGTGACCTCCAAAGTATAGCCTTCCAGCGGCGGGGCGGTCAGGCGCGTGTTGTCCTGGTTGCGCATGTAGAACTTGTACTGGATCGTCTCGCCGGCGCGATAGACCCCCTGGGCCGTGGTGCCCCAGGCCAGCATGTGGCCGTAATCGCGTTGCATGCTGCTCGAGACCGAAGATCTCGAAGAGCGGTAGGTATCCACCAGAAAATTGTCATCCAGGGGCAGCAGGGCCAGGTGCTCATCTTTGGAGACGCGCACGAAGAGGCGCTGGCACTTGTCTTCCTCGCGGCACCATCCCACGGCCGCCAACCGGGGGTCCAGCTGGAGCGTTCCCGGAAGCTGAGCGACACCTTGTGGGTCGGTGACCGCATCGGTGTTCTTCTCGTCGGAAAGGGTGTTGGGCGCATCCTTGTAGATAGTGACCCGGGCCGAGGGCACCGGTGCGCCGGTGGCCAGGTCGGTCACCCATACCAGCGTATTGAAGTGGCCCAGCTTGACGTGCACCTGATAAGGGCTGACCTGGGCGAAAAATGAGCGTTTCCAAGGGTCGTCGGAGAGTTCGGGCTGGGTGTCGATAGTACCGACCACGGCGCCCGAATGGCCGTTCAGCATGTCGCGCACGCCCAAGGGGATGGGCAGGGTCACATCCCGTTCGCCGGGCAGGCTCAACTTGTGGCGCAACCGGCTCTCCAGGCCGTCGGCGGTCAAGCGTGAATAGTCCAAGGTGACCTCATCCAGGTTGGTGACGAAGAGGGGCACCTGGGTATCGATTCCGGCTTCGAGGACCGAAGGGTTGTGCATCAGGTAGTAATCGGGCCGCAGCCGGTCGGTGGCGAATTGCAGCTCTATGGGTTGCCCCAGGGCGCGTCCGAACTCGTCTTGCACGGCGGCGGCTTCGGCCCGGAGGCGATAGGTTTGTCGGGCACGCCATTGTGGGGGCAAATAGACCTCATAGGTTTGGCCCTTTTCATGGGGCGCCCCCAGGCTGGAATAACTCTCTTCCGATCCCCAGGGGTCTTCACCGCCCGGAGCGCTGGAAAACCCGGGCGTAACGCGCAGGTTGGTCTTGATCCCATCCTTGAGGGCCGGTGTGCTGAACAGCAGTTGGATGCTTCCGGTCGGATCGCAGAGCGGTTGGGATGCGAGCGCTTGACCGGGCGGTATGGTCACCAGATCGCCGGCATTGGTGGTGCAGGAGAGGCCCCTGAATTTGAAGGCCGGAAAGGTGTCGAAACGCACCACCTCGCGCTGCTCGGCGCCCGGGGCCGGACCCCGGGCCGAGATCAACCCCGGCTCCACGCGCAGGCTCACGGAGGACTCCAGGGGTAACTCGCTTGGCGGAGAAATCTGCCACATCCGCCGGGCCTCTTCCGCGCCTGCCATTATGGGTGGCTCCTGGTCGTCGGGATGGGGTGCGACGTCCAGTGCAAAACGCTGCCGGTTGCCTTTGGAAAGTTGCAGATAGAGATGGCGGCGCACCGATGTCTGTAAAATCGGTTGATTGAACGAAACCAGCATCACCGGCGTACCTGGCGAACGCCACGTTTGGAACCAGGCATTCTCTACGCTGGGACGTATGGTAGTAAAGCTGTGTTGTATGCTTCGCGCAAGGGTGGCGCCATCTTCGGCGCGGATACCCGGTGCGATGGTCATCTGGTAGGCCGTGGCCGGGGCCATTTGCTCTTCGTCGCCCAACTGGCAGGCCAAGGCGCTGGGGTTGATCCAGCGCCATTGGCACTTCAATGCGGGGGTGACGGTGATGGGCAGTTCGTCGGCGCTGCGCTCCATGCGGCCCAGGGGCACCACCGGCCGGTTGAACTCAATGACGATCTGCCGGCCGTCTGGAACATCCCGGCCCTCGGGAGTAATCCGCAATATCTTCAACGGGGCAGCATCGCCCAAGGCGACCGCGGCCGGCAGGCAGAGCCACATCACGGCCAACAGAATCGTTCGCAGAGACCGGCAAAGCATAAACGTTTCCTTTCACCGATTATCCTACTTGATCCCCGCGATCCGATCCAGCAGCAGGTGGGCCAACTCGGCCTTGGGCATCAGTTCGACCTGTTCGTTGGTGCCGTCCTTGAAATAGAGGGTGGCCCGGTTGGTGTCGGCGCAGAAGCCTGCGTCGGGCGCGCCGATCAGGTTGGCCACGATCAGATCGAGATGTTTGGCCTTGAGTTTGCCGGTGGCCGATTTTTCCAGATCATGGGTTTCGGCGGCAAAGCCGACCAGGATCTGGTTCTGCTTGCGTTCGCCTACCGCCTTGAGAATATCCTGGGTGCGCTCCAGGGCCAGGGTCAACTGGGCCTGCTCCTTCTTGACTTTCAGGTTGGAGACCGACACCGGCCGGAAATCGGCCACGGCCGCCGTTTTGATGATGACGTGGTGGTGGTCCATCTCGGCCAGGACGGCCGCGGCCATCTCGGCCGCACTGGTCACTGCTATGAGGCGCGCGTTGGGCGGTGGGGGCAGGGCGGTGGGTCCGGAAACGAGCGTCACTGAGGCGCCGCGCATGGCCGCGGCCCGGGCGATGGCATATCCCATTTTGCCGGACGAAGGGTTGGAGATGAAGCGTACCGGGTCGATGGCTTCGCGGGTGGGGCCGGCGGTGATCAACACGTTGCGGCCCTGGTAGTCCTTGGGCGCGAACAGCCCGAGCACCGCATCCAGAATGACCGGCGGATCGGGCAGTCGTCCCGGTCCGGTGGTACCGCAGGCCAGCTCGCCGGCGTCGGGATCGAGGATGACGTAGCCGGACTCTTTGAGGGTGCGCAGATTGCGTTGCACCGCCTGGCTGGCGTACATGTCGCTGTTCATGGCCGGGCAGACCAGCACCGGGCAGGTGACGGCCAGCATGAAGGTGCTCAAGGCGTCGTCGGCGATGCCCGCGGCCAGTTTGCCGATGATGTTGGCCGTGGCCGGCGCGATGACGACCGCATCGGCTTCCTGTGCCCAGTGGATATGTTGAACGGCCGCCTCGTCCGTGGTTTCGAACAGCGTGCGGCACACCCGCTGCCGGCTGAGGGCCTCGAAGGTCATGGGGCCGACGAAATGGCCGGCGTTGGCGGTCATGATGACCCGCACGGCGGCGCCTTCCTTAACGAGCAGGCGCAGCAGTTCCACACTCTTATATGCGGCGATGCCGCCGGTGACCCCCAGGACGATATGCTTGGCTTGAATCGTGTAGCTCATTGGATCTCAACACCCGGTCTGAAGCAATCCGATCGGCGCGATTGCTTCGGCTGCATTCAGGTTTTACTTCCATTGTCCCTTGGCCGCCGGCGCCGGTGCATCTTCGCCCTCGGAAGGCGCCACCCATATCTCCACGTGGGTGCCGAATTGCCCTTCGATCACGCCGATCACGCACCAACGGGTCTGTTTCATGAAGACCAGTAACGAACGCTTGGAGGAGAAGCGGCCGATCTTGCGCCAACCGTCCACCGGCATCTTGCTCTCGAAAAAGCCGACCAGCGAATTGGCGTCCAGGCTGCCCTTGAGCACCAGGACACCGGAAGTTACGCCGCCCGAGTTCATGATGAAAGAATCTTTTTTATCCACCTTCAAATCGCTGGGCAGCATCACGTCGCCGAAATCGTAATAGACCGGCGCCTTTTCCTTTGAGGCGGGCGCAGCGGGCGTCGGGTAACTTCCGGAGGCAGTGTCGGTGCTATCCTTGGATTTCAGCGTCGAGCACCCGAAGGTCCACACGAGCATCAGCCCAACGCACGTCGCAACGACCCACAATTTTCGCTGATTTTTCTGGGGCATCATCTTTCTCTCCTTTTTCTCTCCTCTGTTCAATGACTCTTGTTTCGCTCTCTTTGCTTGGCCTGTTTCAATAGATCGATCCACTCCCGCATCAGCAGCTCCGTATCCTTGCGCGACGGCGCCGGCTGCTCGGCCAGTTGACGTTCAAGCGTTTCCAGGGCTTGCCGCAAATCGTCGCGCTCCGGATGCTGGTCCGCCAGGTGGCGATAGATTTCGGCGGCCTTGCGCAGATAGCCTTGATCCGCGAAAAGCCGGGCCCTGGTCGCCGTGTAGGCGTAGGGGGATTGGGTCATGGTTCCCTTTCGAGGGATATCGGGTTTGAATTGCTGGATTTGAATTGGCCGGATTTGAATTGGCCAGATTTGAATTGAAAGATCAGCTCATCGGAACGGATCAGTCCCAGTTCCCGACGGGCCAGCGCTTCTACAAAAGCCGGATCGTGCTGCAACCGGTCGATGGTCCGATTCAGATGCACATTGGCTTGGGTCAGGCCATCGTTGACTTCGACCAGACCCGCGTGGGTGGCGTTCAGGCGCTCTAATTCCAAAAGGCCTTTGTCTCCGAACACCACCAGCAGCAGCAGCCAGCCCATGGCGATGCCGATGACCATCAAGACGATTTTTTGGCGTTGGGTCACTTTGGTACTCTCGAAGAAGTCCATAAAACAAATGCGGCCAGGTTTTAGGTTTTAAGGGTTCGGTTGCGCAGATGTATTCAGCGCCGGCGTTTGGATAAAATGCGCATGACCGTTTGCATCTCCGCAATTCCCAAGATACGCGCCAGGGTAAAGAAGATAATGACACCCGCCGCCATGCACGCCGTCAGTCGCGCCGCCAGAGCGCTGCCGGTGAAACCCTGGACCGGCAAAAGCCAATGGGATAAACCCCATACGCAAACCCCCATGCCGGCGGCGCACACGGACGATTTGGCCACCGATCCGGCGATCCCGCGCCATCCCAGGCGTCCCAGGCGTCTGCGCAAGGCAGCCGTCAAGAGCATCAGGTTGCACGCCGATGAGAGCGTGAGTGCTAACGCCAGGCCGTTCGACCCCATGGGCCCCATCAGCACCAAGCTGAAAAGCAGGTTAACGGCGATCGACAGCACCGCCATGCGCACCGGCGTGCGCGTCTCCTTCAGGGCATAGAAAACGTTGAGCACCACGCGCACGGCGGAAAAAGCCCACAGGCCCATACCATAGTATAACAGGGCGCCGGCCGTCAATCGTACGCTGAGAAGATCGAAGGCCCCCCGCTGAAAAAGCAGCGCCACAATCGGTTCGCGCAACACGATCAGGCCGGCCATGGAGGGCAAGGTGATAAAGAAGACCAGCCGGATGGCCTGGGCGAACGTGCCGCGCAACGCGTCAAGGCGCTGGACAGCCGATTGGTGCGCCATGGTGGGCAGAACCGCCGTGGCCGTCGCAATGCCGAAGATGCCCAGGGGAAATTGGACCACCCGATCGGCGTAGTAAAGATAGGAGACACTGCCCTGGGGCAGCAGTGACGCCAACAGCGTGACCACGAAGCTGTTGATTTGATAGACGGCTGCGCCGAACAGCACCGGGCCCATCATCCAGACGATCCGTTTGAAGGCCGGGTGCCAAAAACCGGCGGGGCGCCAGAAGTACACCTTGTTGCGGATCAGAAAGGGAATCTGCAGCCCCAGTTGCAGCACACCGCCGGCGACCACGCCTATGGCCAGCCAACGGACGAGCTGTGTATCGGCCCGGGTGACGAGCGCCCCCACGGTGATCGCCGCGATCATGGCCACACTGAGGAACACCGGTGCCAGCGCCGGTGCGGCGAAATGGCCCAGGACATTGAGGATACCCATGCACAAGGCTACCAATCCAATGAAAAAGGCATACGGGACCATGATGCGGGTCAGCTCGACCGTCAGCGCATACTTGTCGGGCGCAAATCCCGGGGCGATGAGGTATACCAGCCAGGGGGCCGCGAGCAGGCCGCCCGCCACGGCCAGTGCCAGCAGCAGGGTGAGCAGCCGCAGGGCGCTGTTGGCCAGGCGATCGGCTTCCGGGCGGCCCAGCTGGTAAAGGGTATCGCTGAATACAGGTACAAAGGTGATGCTCAAGGAGCCTTCGCCGAAGAGCCGCCGCAACATGTTGGGAATCCGGAATGCGGCGAAAAAGGCGTCCGATACCATCCCGGTACCGAAAAAAGAGGCGATGACGATGTCGCGCACTGCGCCAAGGATGCGACTCAATAAAGTGGCGCCGCCCACTACCCCGGCCGCTCGGAGCATATGGATATTTTCCCGATGGTCGCCAGCCGTGGCGGCGGTCAACCCCGGGTGGGGATCGTGCGCTGGGTCATCGTGACCATGGCTCGTTGGCAGGTCTGTTTCATCCACTGGCCGGTTGCTGTTTCCGTTGTCGAAAGCTATTGACATGGCGATGGTGAGCCTATATAGAAGAACACTTTAAAAAAGCCCTCAAGAAGGTGAAAGGAGCTGTTCAGTGGCCAACCATAAATCAGCACTCAAACGCGCGGGACAAAATCAGACGCGCCGCTTGCGCAATCGGGCGGTCAAATCCCGTGTGAAAAATGTGATCAAAGAGGTCCGTGAAGCCGCCGCTGAAAAATCGGCCGAAACGGCCGTGAAAAGTTTCAAGACGGCCCAAGCGGCGATTGCCAAGGCCGCCAAGAAAGGGGTTTTGCACAAACGCACCGCCGCTCGCAAGACCGCCCGCCTGGCCAAGCTGACCCAGTCCATTAAATCGTAGCCATCCGATCTCGCCAGCAAAACGCCCGATAACTGCGGTTCTGGGTGTTTTGCTGCTTTTTTTACTCGTCATAGCTCGGTTTAGAACGAATCAGTCAGCCGTTCGTAAGCATATTCGGCCAACCGCTGGGCCACTTGCGCCATGGCCGCCCGCCGATTGGCTTCGGTTCTGGGTTTGGTGTCTGCCACCGGATACGCTTGCTCGGCGGTCAACCCCTGTCCCTGCCACAACACTTCTCCCTTACGATCCTTGAGGGTCAACGAGACGGTGATCACCACCTTGCGTTCGGCCGCCGTCAATGTGCCGCTGCGGGCCACGGTTGTGGCGGACAACGCATCGATGGTACCGGAGAGCACGGCATCGGCCCGATCGGTGGCGACCACCAGACCCTGGCGCCGGCGGGTCAGCTCATCGATCAGGGCATTGGTGACCTTGGTTTCCAGTCCCGATTCGGCCGAGCGGTTGGCCAGCATGCTGACGGCAATGGTATCCACCTTGCCCGGCAGCTCGCCCTTGCCGGCCAGTTGATAACCGCAGCCGCAGAGCAGCCACGCAAGGGCCAGCCCAGCGAACCGCGGCGACCACCATCCGTCTATTCTTCTTCCAACCGTCATTTATGGGCCCTATCCAACGATGTTGACCAGCTTGTTTTTGACCACGATCACCTTTTTGGGGCCTTGGGGGCCGATGAACTTTTGGACGCGCTCATCGGCGAGCGCGGTCTGCTTGAGCAGCTCTTCGTCCGTATCCACGGGGACCGCAAAGCGTGCGCGCAGTTTGCCGTTGATCTGCACCACGATGGTCACCTCGTCCTGGACCAGGGCGTCCGGGCGGTAGGTGGGCCAGGCCACCCGCAGCGTATTTTGTTTGTGACCCAGGGCTTGCCAGATCTCTTCGGCGAAATGGGGCACGATGGGCGCCAGGAGCAGTACCGTCGTTTCCAGGGCGTGGCGCATGACTTTGGCCTGGAGGCCGTCCGGGTCCGGTGCCCGGGGATCGAGCGTGTGCATCTGATTGACCAGCTCCATGAC